>JBNMGX010000102.1:0-7381 GCA_050872465.1 Hallerella sp. | reverse complement strand
TTGCTACCGGTAATCACCAAATTCACTCCGCGACGATACAGCTTGCCCACCCAGACATCCCAACCCTTGATATTTTGCACTTCATCGAGCAAAAGATATTCGTAATTCGGATAGACTTCCCCCAAGAGCTCTTCCGCAAGGCCTTCGTTCCAGTTTTTTAGCAACTCGTTATCATCGAAATTCAGGTAGGCAAAATTCTTGCCGCGCAACATCAGCAACGCCTGGGTCGATTTCCCCACGCGCCTCGGTCCAGTCAACAGCTTGATAGTCGGACTACTGAGGAGTTCTTCAAAATCATAAATGGTTTGACGGGGTACATATGACCGGGCAAGAAGGTCATTCCGTTCCTTTCGCTGGTTCAAAATGGCATTTTTCATGGTACTATTTCCCTTGTCATCCTCAATATAGCTCTTTTTGTTCAATAATTTTATTGTACTGCATAAAAAATCCTGTTTTTTGTGCAGTACAAGATATTTATCGACAAACGAGCGATTTCCGAATGGAGAACGGAGCAAGCCATCACTTCAACTTAGAATGGTGTTGGCAAATTAGGGGCAAATAATGTATCTTACATATAAAAGAGGTCTAAATATGTCGGAAACCGCCTTTGCAGAACTCGAATCACAGGTGAAGGAACTGCCCTATACCCAACTGAAAGAACTCCAGTGGAAAATAGGTCTTCTCCTTATGGAAAAAAAGTCTCAGAACGCATGCGACATTTCCGGTTTGAAGAAGTATCTCGGCAACACCGACCTGGATATCGATCTCGACGCCCTGCGAGGTAGAAATGCCCCTCGTTGATATATGAACATTATCCTCTAGGTAAATGAACCTTGTTCAAGAAATCGCCTAGTTTTGCGACAAATTGCCAAGTTGTATCTTGCATATCGGCAATGCAATCTCCATTTTTCAAAATGTTGATAAAATCAGACACACTGTAGGGTTTCGAAAAAAGAAGGGATTTCTTCTCTTCCATTGAGACAATGGTTGCGACTTTCAAAAGAAGTTCCGTGTCCGTGTGAATATAGGGAGCGACAAGGCTCATATATTTTGTCCCCGAATGCTCATCATCGATATGCCTGAATAAATTTATCGTCTCGCTATTGACCTGTTGCGCTTTGCCTTGTATCAGTGTAGCCTCTATAAGCCAATACCTGTCTCCATTGGAAATTTCAATGTCTCCGATGTTTCCCGGTGCGTGAGAATATGGGATTCCTGCTGTGTCGCACTTGTAATTAGGTTTGTAATCATATTCATCTCCAAAACAAGCGTAAAGATATAGCGACAATAGAAATTCAAATTTTAATGGCGCTTGAATATACCAAAAATTATTTTTGTCATTCTTGCCGTTTGCCAGATTTTCTAATAATCTAGCAAGGCTATCTTTGTCTAGTTGATAATCCTCTAAAATCTGCTTCAACTTTTCATTATAACCGTCAACGGATTTTTCCTGAACCCCACGACATCCAATCACCAGATTCTTCAAAGAGGCTGAGAATGTCCCAAGTTTTGTAAAATACAACAACGGAATTTCCTTTTCAGCATTAGTCAAAGAAAAATCCATACCAGCCAAAGCATTGTAAAGTTCACTACGGTTTGAATTGAATGAAAGCATTAAACATCCTTGAGTTTCAACTGTAATAAACCCCGTCAATTGCAGAACTCTAAAGACAGTATTCCCATAATCATTGAAAGAACTCTGCATTTTGCACACCTTATCATAATTCTCACCGCCAGTATCGTACATTTCTTTTGCTATACGGTATGCTTCTTCAAAATTATTTCCTATTCTATTTTCTTCAAGTAATTTAAGAAAATTTGGGACACTTCCATCTGTAGAAAATAGAGACAACATAAATTGGGGATAAGACAATTTATGATTTTTGCAGTCCAACGCCTTCAACACTTTCAGAATAAAGGCAAAGTAATTGAAATCGTTTAGCACACGTCGATATGGAGATTTTCTGTAGAACCGCATACTTTGCACGGCGAACGCTTCCGATAATGTGATTACATCATTGACGACCGCCCAAGCCACTTCGGAAAGTTTCAGTTCTTCCTGATATTGGGCATATATGAATCCAAATTCAGAAAGTGTTTTTAGATAACGGGTAAATGCCGCTTGATAGCCTGTCGGAAAACCCCATTCATTATTGTGCGAGTTATGATTCCTTATGAAATTTTTGACCCCCTCTTCAGCAGATTTTTCTATTTCTAACTTTTTAGAATCTATGACACCATCCAAATAGAGCTGTGCATAAATTTTCAAAATTCCACAATCATCTAACCGGGTTCCTTGAAATTTCGAAAATGTTTTTAAAATATCGTAATAGCGTTCTGGATTTCGAACAGCGACTTCCAAAGCCATTTGCTTATAAAGCCTCTTTCTGTGTTTTACCTTTTCCATCTGGATTTTCCTAGTAATTGGTAACAAGGACTTCATTAAATTTTTTTACGGTATTATCGTGATAACTGATGTAATTGCTCTTTACCGAATGAACGAAATAATTTTTTGACCAATCCAAGAAGATTTCGTTCACCCTATTTTTATAATGGGTCACATTGGATACGGCAAACTTGACATTACGCCTGTTTAGAGAATCCAAAATATTTAACAAATCTATTTCGGACTGTTCTTTCCAAATTTTGTTGTATTCGCTAAATGTTATCAGATAAGGCGGATCAAGATAAACAAAATCATTTTTTCCAAATTTTACTTTTTGAAAAAATTTTCTAAAGTCAAGATTGTGCCATAAGATGTCTCGCTTTTCGATAATGTCAAAATAATTTGAAAGAGCCTCAAAAACATTCTTGTTGAAATCGACATTGCCTACAGGAACATTGAATTTGCCGTTTCCATTAAACCGAATCATTCGGTTAAATCCATAAATCAAAAGCAGGTAAAGGACAAACGGCTCTTTATTTTCGCTTTTATTGTATTCAGATTTTAAATTATTGTAACATACTCTATTGTATTCGGCAAAATAAGTCTTTGGAAATTTCTTTTTCAAATCGATCGGAATTTCATTGTTTAGAAGGGAGTAGGAAAGCCCGTATTGGTTCACCGTTGACTCTACTTTTTCAAAGAAATCGTCTCTTCTAGCAGCAAAAGAGCAAAGCATTTTATGAAGTTCAATCACATTTCTGTCAATGTCGTTTAAGATGTACCTTCTTGCAGAGACATTCATAAAGACAGAACCGCCGCCAACAAATGGCTCCACAAAATTGCGGATGTCAGGCGGGAAAAATCTTTTGATGGAATCCACCAATTTTCTTTTATCTCCGACGTAAAAAAAGGGAGATCGAATGTTCATTGGACCTCCGTCACGAATAACAATTCCTTGTGATTCTTAAAATCGGTCTTTCCCGCATTAAAAAATTGATGAGAGTGTTCGAATATCTTCGTTTTTCCTATAGTTTCCAAAATCGATTCCAGTTCATCTAGCTTAATCTTATTTTGCGATGATGAACTTTTGGATTGGTATGTGTTATTATATGAAACGACCAGATATTTTGTCTTTAGGTTTTGAACAAGATTTTCCATTGCTCTTTTGGCACGACAGGAACAATATTCACTCATATTTTCACATGGTGGTTTCATGGCCGAACCGCTTAATTTGGGTTTATCCCATTTTACAAGTGTTTCGTAGATATGATAAAATCTAGAGTACTGTCTGGAATTGTATGGAGGATCGATATAAACCAAATCCGATGCCATTTGAAAAGCAAGTTTATTCGCATCCTGACGATAAATGTGAACATTACTTAGACTCCGATAAAGTATCGGTTTCAGGATTAAAGTTTGAGGCCTAATTTGCTTGTGGATATAGGCCTCGTAATGTCCGAGCGTGTTGGCGATTTTATCCATTCCGTACATGAGAATGGTCAAGAGAATGCAATATTCCTTCGATGTCAGATTATCTTTTTCATTTTCAATTATTTCGCGAATACAGCCAATCTTTTTCGACGTATTCGTGTCAAAAAATTTTTCGCTATAGTTTTCAGAAAAGAAGTTTTCCGGCAACAACTTACCATCCAAAGAATTGAATAAGTTTACGAATCTTTGAACTTTACTATTAGACGCTCGCCCTTTTCCCCAAAAAGCAGTGTAAATTACTTGATTCGAGAAAAGAAGGTCGTTTACAATCACGGAATCAAAACGCTTGATAGCCTCGTTTGCAACAACTCCAGTCCCCGCAAAAATATCGCAAAAGGAATGAATTTCCTTTGTTTCGTTTTGGATGGTTTCAAATATCCAAGGCAAGAGTTTCGCCTTGGAACCAATGTATCGACGGTTTTGAATTTCTACCGTATCTGCCATAGGTTCCTCATCAAGAGTCCGCCCTTATGGCAATTCGGCAACAAAAAAAGGCGTGGAGTCGTTCCTTGTGCTTGTTTCTACTGCGGGCTACCACACCCTTACATCCAACAAGCATAAAACGACCCACGCCCCTAATGGGACGTGAGTGTTCGCTTTATTCTCGGATGTATTGAAAGTGGTAGTTTCAGTAGAGAGAATAAGAGCAAAAACTCAAAATTTCCAAACGACCGCCTATCTTGAAATTTTTAGAAAACCGGGTTGGAAGTGGCCTAAAATTCTTTGATGGGCAATCTATGTCAAAGGAAAATATAAAAAAATCTATTCCTTTGACAATTAAAGTGGTCATTACAACCTCAACGCAAAATCCTTGGAAAAGGCCACCAAGGTTTCACATTTCACACAAAAAAAACGTTGTCAACATTTTTCAAAAATTTCCGTTATTTCCTCGTTTTTGGCACGCTTCTTGCTTTTACACAGGCGAAACGGAACGAAAATCGCCGGTTTGGCGCGGTTCGTGCCACTTTTTGAAACAGGCCGCTGTTTCATTTTGAAACGTTTTAATATTGGAGATAAAAAATGGCTACAGAAAAAAAGGAATTCCAGACCGAAGTGCAGGATCTTCTCCACTTGATGATCCATTCCCTCTACAGCAACAAGGAAATCTTCCTCCGCGAGCTGATTTCGAACGCCGCGGACGCGCTCGATAAGCGCCGCTTCCTTTCCCTCTCGAATGCGGCCCTCCTTCCCGAAGGCACCCAGCTGAGAATCGACCTGTCCGTCAATTCCAAGAACCGGACGCTGACCGTCGAGGACAACGGTATCGGCATGAACAAGGAAGATCTCGAAAGCTGTCTCGGTACAATCGCCCGCTCGGGAACGAAGCATTTCGTGCAAGACCTGAAGGATTCCGACAAGTCGAACGTCGATCTGATCGGCCAGTTCGGCGTCGGGTTCTATTCCGTTTTCATGGTAGCGAGCAAGGTCGAGGTTCTCTCCCGCAAGGCCGGCGAAGAATCCGGCTACCTGTGGAGCTCGGACGGCAGTGGCTCCTACGAAGTCTCCGACATGCCGAAAGAAAGCGTGGGAACGAAAATCACGCTTTACCTGAAGGACGGCGAGGATTTCCAGGACTTCACGACCGAATGGAGCATCGAAAGCATCGTCCGCAAGTATTCGGAGTTCGTCTCCTACGGCATCTACCTGCACCACGAGCCGACAAAGAACGACAAGGGCGAAATGGAGACCAAGGAACCGACCCGCCTGAACGACAAGCCGGCACTCTGGCGCCAGAGCGCAAAAGAAATCACGGACGAACAGTACAAGGAATTCTACCCGACCGTTTCGCACGACGGCGGCGAACCTCTCGCCTGGAAACATTCCCACGTCGAAGGCTCCCAGGAATTCTGGACGCTCGTCTATGTGCCGGCAAAGGCTCCGTTCAACATCTGGCAGAACGACCGCATCACGGGACTCAAGCTCTACGTCAAGAAAGTCTTTATCATGGACGACTGCAAGGATCTGCTTCCGCCGTGGCTGCGCTTTGTCCGCGGCGTCGTCGATTCCGAGGACCTGCCGCTGAACGTCTCCCGCGAAATTCTCCAGTCGAACAAAATCATCACGACGATTCGGAAGAACGTCATCAAGAACGTCCTCGACATGCTTTCCGAAATCAAGGAAAAGGACCGCGAAAAATACGAAGCCTGGTGGCGTGAACTCGGCATGGTCCTGAAGGAAGGCTTCTACATGAACTGGGAACACCTCGACGAGCTGAAGAAGCTCACGCTCTTCAAGTCGAGCAAGTCCGGCGACAAGTTCACTAGCCTCGAAGAATACGTCAAGAACATGCCGAAGGAGCAGAAGGAAATCTACTTCCTCATCGGCGAGAACAAGGATGCGGTGGCGACAAGCCCGATTCTCGAAGCCTACAGGAACAGGAATTTCGAGGTGCTGCTCCTTTCCGACCCGATCGACGAGTTCATGATGAATTCCCTCACGGAATTCGACGGGAAAAAGTTCCACGACATAAGCCGCGGCGACGTCGATTTCGAAAAGACCGAAGAGGAAAAGAAGTCGGAAGAAGCATCCAAGGTCGAATACAAGGATCTCTGCGCCGAACTGCAGAAGGACTTAGACGCTAACATCAAGGAAGTCCGCGTATCGAGCCGCCTGAAGGACAGCCCGTGCTGCCTCGTCACCGACGAATCCGCGATGAGCCATCACATGGAACGCATGATGGCGGCGATGGGCCAGGGCGTCACCAAGTCCAAGCGCATCCTCGAAATCAATCCCGAACATCCGATTTGCAAGATGCTGAAGGAAAAGGCTTCGAAGAAGGAACCGCTCGAAGACTGGCCGCGGGCGCTTTACGGACAGGCGCTCCTCGCCGAAGGTTCTCCGCTCGAAAACCCGGCGGCATACGTCCAGGCGATTAACAAGCTGCTGTCCGCGCAGATTCACTAATCCGCCATTTTCTGTCACAAGACCGTCTTATCTTTTAGGGCGGTCTTTTTCCTTTTTGACTATGCCATCACCCGAAGATCTTCTCGTTTCCGCGCAAAAGCTGCTGAAAGAATTTTTTGGATTTAAATCCTTCCGCCCGGCGCAGGAAGCCGTTCTCAAGAACCTTTTCGAAGGAAAGGACACGCTCGCGCTTCTCCCGACAGGGGGCGGAAAATCCATCTGCTACCAGATTCCCGCGTTGCTCTTTCCGGGGACGTGCATCGTCGTCTCCCCGCTGCTCGCGCTGATGAAGGACCAGGTCGATGCGCTTGCCGAATGCGGCATCCGGGCTGCGGCGCTCAACAGCCATACGCCCAAGGAAGAATCGGCAAAGATTCGGAGCCTTGCCCTTCGCGGCGAGCTGAAGCTTCTCTACCTTTCCCCGGAACGCATCCGGTTCGAGCTGGACTTTCTGCTTTCAAAGATCAGGATTTCCCTGTTCGCGGTTGACGAAGCGCATTGCATTTCACAGTGGGGACACGACTTTAGGCCCGAATACTCCGAGCTCCACGTCCTCCGGGAACGCTTTCCCGACATTCCGCTTATCGCCCTGACCGCTAC
>JBNMGX010000101.1:0-7397 GCA_050872465.1 Hallerella sp. | reverse complement strand
TGGTATAGGCTTGCCCCTGCTTCAAAAAATCAAGCAAATCCAGCAAATACGCCGAAGGGCTTAGGATGGATTGGTTCTGGGTTCCCGAATTGCGGTTGATGCTCCCGAACAAAGTTTTCCAGTTGGCAAAGCTCTTGTTCTGCAATCGCTGCCTTGCGACATTGCTCGTCCGGGAATTAGCTACTTTCAATTTCGTTTTCCCGCTTTGGGAAGCGGTCGCGTTCTCACTTTGCAACCCACGAGGCAGTGACAGAATCGCATTATCGGATTCATTCAGGTTGCCGTGGTAACGTTCAACATCGAGAGTGGCGTTTGCAACAAAATTTTTGGCGAGACGGTGGATATTTGTCGCCAGTTCCTTGTCTCCCATGCCTAGGCCATGTTTTGCGACAAAACTTTCTTCGTCCGAGAGGGCGATTTTCGATGCGGAATCAAAATCGTTGCGGACCAGGTAGGCAATCGCTTGCGGATCGTTCGTCAAGCGGAAAAGACGCTGCAATGTCCGGATCTTTTCCTTTTCATCCTCGCTTGCAGTCGCTTCGGGAATCCTATCGCCTTGCGCATGAGCCTCTGCGGATTTTTTCAGGAACATTTCGAGGTCGGAAGCATTCAAGTCAAAATCCGCCCACGGTTCCGATTGCAGTTTCCCGATCAAGTCCTTCCACGGCTTTTCGGCATCATCCGCCGCAAAAGTTTCCGAAAGCTTTAATTTCAACTCCGTCTGCGGAAACTTCGCCCGAAGCCTTTCTTTCTGCGTACGGATAGCGATTTGTTTCTGTTCGTTTGCCGACGTACCGGGAAATAAATCCAGGGGAAGCGCAAGCGAAATCTCTCGGCACCAGCAAGCATAACGCTCAGCGGTCTTTTCAATCGCCTCACCCCAAAAATTCGGATCGCTTCCCGACACATCCCCATATTTCAGCAGATATTCCAGCTTCCACACGCCGAGCGAATCATCTTCCGAAGCCTGGGAATCCGGCTTTGCGCACGGCTTATACGGAGAATTTTCCTTGTGCAGCACTGTATAGGCGCTCACGACCAGATCGGGATACCAGTTGCAGAAATCGCACAGGTCGATCAGGAACTTCAAATCCTCGACTTCCGCAGAGGAGAACATCGACGAATCTTCCTGGAGAAAAGCGATTAAATCCTGGTAGCAGGAGCCGCAATCCGAAAACAGATCGAGAAGGCTGTCAAGACGTTCCTGGTGTTCTCCCAAACGGGTCAGCTTGGGACGTCCCCCCTTTCCATTTTTCTTGATGGAACCGGCATTTGCGTATTCATTCGACTCCAGTTCCAATTCCTTGGCAAGGAAAAGGTAAAAGACAAAGAACGCTGAAAAAATATTTTCCTGCTCTGTCGCGACATTTTTGGACTTTTGCAGGTAGTTCCAAATTTTTATCCTGAACTCGTCCGCCGAAAGCTTTGAACTGACGAGGTTCGCCGAGATAGCCTCTTTAATAACTTTTTTGCATTCATCGAGCCCTGTCGCCAAAAGCGTCGAAACATCGATGACCTCGGCGTTTCGTATCAAAGGGTAAAGATAGGCGGCGCAAATGGAAGCACTTTCCTGCACCGGATCGGTTCCCGAAGCGAGCGCTCCCCGAAGACCCTCGACGGAATCGACCAGTTCATACGCAATCTGGAAAGATTTAAAATAGGCCCGAGTCTTGGCTTCATCTACATTTTCACGCCCGATTACCAAGGGGAACCGGGTAACGCTATCCAAAAATTCAGAAATTTTATCCTGGCAAGAAACCTTAACCGTTTCCTTGTACAAGACAACCGTCTGGCAATAAATCTTTAGTACGTTGTCGAGGCGTTCAAACTCCGATTCAATCGGCTTGTCGGTTTCTAGGTCAAGGACAAAGTTGATTTCCTGAGAGGATTTTCCATTGAAAACCAGCGGAGCCGAATAAAAACTTCTGGGACAATCGCTGTCGTTACCATCACCGCCTTTTTTATAATGGACCTCGGCGAAAAGGGACGCCTTGTCCTTTCCTTTGGCAATTTTGCTGTCGAGCTTTAACCCAAACGGAATAGACGATGCGTTATAGACGATCTCGTAATGGCCGAAAGTGTCGGGAATTGCCGGATTTCCCAGCATCGCTTTTTCGAAAGTGCCGATTTTCGCCCCCGCGCTATCGACGGATTCCCGATAATACAGACAGAAAGCCGCTACTTCGATATCGTCTTGCAAGGGATAGCCAAGAGGATTCTTGATATTTCCAAAGACCCGACAATCGTCACTCATCAAGGATCCGGGAACCGCATTCAACCGAATTCTGACAACCTGGTGAACCGATACAGGGGACGGGACATCGTAAGTGGCGAGACTCTGTCCCTGCAAATCACGTACGACAATTTGAAGGTCGGGAGCGGTTCTTGTAACGCCCTGCTTCTGAAACGCCGACTTGAAATAAGTACAAGCAAAATAGCCTTTGGCATTCAAGGAGACCTGCGAGAGGAGGGTCGAACGTCCATTCCAAAGATCATAAACAAAGACGGTTCCGGCGCCTAGAGGCGTCACCGAATTGTAAAAAACAAATCCATCGACACTCCAGACATCATCCGCAGAGGCCCTAGAAATGTCGATTTTTCCCAACTCAAAAGGTGTTTCCGTCGCCGCATACGTGTCGGATTCCCACAGCAAGTTCCCGGCAAAATCAAAAAGGCGGATAACCAAATCGGGATGGTCAATGGAAGTATTCCCCTTCTGGAACATGTGAGAAGAAAATTCAAGCGAAAAAGAACCGTCTTCGCCAATGCCGCACTCCGCCATCCAGTCCAAGGTCCCGTCGGCAAGTCTGTGATAGGCTTCGATTTTTCCCTGGCAAAAAGGAACGCCGTTATTCGACAGAATACCGGAAACATTCCAGGTTTCAGGGACAGGATAGGACAAACGGCAACTCCTTCTCAGTGATTTTGGAACAATCTCTACAAAAGAAATATAATCACTTTTCACAGCAAGTGCAAGTTTTTTCAAAAAAAAAAATTTCAATGCCGTGTAAGAATTTACATTGGCAGTTATTCCTCCCCTCGAAAAAGACTTTTCTCCGTAAAAACCGGAGTCTTAGCTCTTAAACCAGAGATTTTCCAAGCCTTCGTAAGTGAAAAAATCGAGACCGCGGAAAGGCGTAAAGCCCGCTGGATTTTTATACCCGATAGAAGTTTCGAACAAAGTTTGGAGCGAAGACAGAAGCGTTTCCCAGTCCTGGAAAGCGTCTAATCCCGAACCTTTGACTTTCAAAGCGACGCTTACGCTTGCATTCTTGGTCGCATTGCCAAAGCTCGCCTGGGCATACCGCTGTAGCTGGGTATCTTTTGTGTAATAGTCCATCAAAATCACCCAGTCGCAAGATTTCAGAAAATGCCCCGAGCTTCCGTTGGTAAACTTGCCTTCGTTGTAGTATTTGTCGTAGGGCATCGCAATCGCTTCGGAAAGCTTCAGGTCGGAATCGACACTCTTGAGCTTTTCCCCTGCATATTCCAGCGCGCTTTGCGCCATCCGAAGAAGCGTATCGGAATTTGCGCCTTTGTCCCACGTATAGGAAAAGCCTGACTTTATCGTATGGACTTCGATGTCGGCGGAAAGCCCCGAGAACCTTTCGTCGGGAGCGACCTGGCTGTTGTATCCCGAAACGAGAGCGATTTCGGCGTCGATTGCGCTTTCGCTGGTCAAAAGTTCAAGGCCGCTGCTCCCGGTGACGGGCAATCGCTGCGCATGGACATCGATTCCATACCCCGAGAGCGTCCGGATAAATGTCCGGATCCATTCGTTCGGATTTGTGTAGAGCGATTTTCCCGGACTCAGATAGACATCGTTAAATCCGAGGATCGCGATGCGGGCGGCGAGCTTTTCCGGAGCGGACGAAAAATCACCGACCGTTTGCGTATAGACATAGACGGCGTTGCGGGTTCTCCCGGCGGAATCGACAGCGACGCGGCGAAATTCCTCGGCGCGTTGAATCTGAGCCGGAGTTAAATCCGCCTGCAAGACGATTTCGTCCCAAAAGGCAAGAGGTGCACTCGAACTAGAAATCGCCGAAACATCGCTCGAAGAAATCTCCGTTTCCGACGACGAATTTTCCGCACTGGAACCGGGGTTAGATTCAGAACTTGAAGAGGCTATCAAAGAACTGGATTCGCCCCCGACACTCGAGAACAACTCTCCGGCAGATGACAAGGATGCCTCTGCAGAGCTGAAAATTTCAAAGTGTGACGAAGACTCGCCTTGAAACGCAAAGGAACTCGAAGAAGGTTCTTCTAGCGGAGCGTCGGATGCGTTATCGGAACAAGCCCAAAAGCAAAGGGGCAAGGCGAAAAGGAAATAGGTAAATTTCATTCTTTTAAAATAAGGCTTTTCGACAAAAAGTTTTTCCCGTAAGAAAAAATTAGAGCGGTTTCCTAAATCCATACAAAAGAAAAGCCCGGGCGGACGGAATCTCGGATTGCGCTAGAGATGAAAACCCGCCAGCCTTTTTCCTATGAAAGCAAACTCTAAGATTTTTCATTTCACCGACGGATAAGATTTCTCGTCTGAAATGACAACGTCCAAATCCCTTAAAGGGAATTTCAAAAGAACTGTCGTATTCGCCACATACAGAGTATCCCCTACTGCAACCATACCATAGGACGAACCATGGGCCAGGCAAATATACCCGGGGCAAAAATTGCCATAGATTTTTCGCCAGCCCTTTTCTTCATTTCCATAGGGTTCGCCATAGTCACCCATATAAACAAAGGCCAAGGCAGACTTCCCGCTACAAAAAGATGTTTTCCATCCGATGCCAGAGAGAACCGGTCGGACGGCACATTTTTGTAGGTCAAATATCCATAAGGGGTGTCAGTGTCAGAACCTTGCCGCTAAACTGGGTTCCGGCATAAAGACCCGTAGAGTCGCCATATACGTAACGAATCCATTCAGAACTTTTAAGCGTATCCTAAATGAGTCGATCCAATCTTCGAAGCAAATACCCTTGGAGTATAGGTAACAGAACTCGGAGAAGTGTACCGGTTGCTAGACCAGTAGTTGTCAACCAGAACAATCCGGTCACCGACATGATAGATGGACTCCAAACCTCCAAATGTCTTGGAGTCATCCAGTACCGGGACAAAGTCATCCTTGCGCCAGCCAAAATCCGGGTCTTCCTTATATGTTTCCGAAGGCCGCACCACAGAAGACTCGTCGAAACAAGCGAACAGAATCAAGGCAAAAAAGAGCATGCCCGATTTTTTCATATCAGATTCTCCATACATACTGAACATTCAAGAGAGCAGCAAATAATAAAATATAAGGCATAAAATTTCTTCAATAAATTTTAACAGGAAAATAGAATTATTATTTACGTTCAGAATCTAAAAAACACGAATTTTCATCGTCAAGTAAATCTTGACCAAAAAGCATCTCGCGATGCTTAAACATATCAAGCTGGTGGGCTTGTCGAATTTGCCGAATATGAGGAATCGATTCGCCCCGGCAATCGTGCCGGGGCGTTTCGCCTTTACTTCAACCGGTCAAATTTTTTCATTTCCTTGTCAAGCAGAGTATCGACGTATTTCGCATAAATTAAAGTCGTCTCGATGCTGCGATGTCCCAGAAGCTTGCTTGTGACAGGCAGCGGAATCCCGATGGTAATGCAGGTCGTGGCGAATGTATGCCGTGCCATGTGACAGTGTAGATGTCTGTGGCATCCCAGCTTTTTTGCCCCGCTGCGAAGTCTCTTGTTGAAGTAGGCGTTGTCCGCCACATGAAAGACAGGACCTTTTGTGATATTTGGGAGCAAAAGTCTCGCTTGGACGGGAATGGGGATGTACACAGCTTCGCCGGTCTTGTGCGTCTGCTTGTGAATTTTCCAATCGACGATTTCCCTTGCGTCTAAGGTTTTTAAATCGCTGAAACGAAGACCGGTAAAACAGGAAAATAGAAAAATGCGTAAAGAGTCCTGCTCGTTTTTTAGAAGGGTGTGCGAGCGTTCCAAAAAATTCAGGTAAAGGCTTTTCAATTCTCGCAAACTTAAAAATCCGCGTTTGGATGCAATGCGACGAATCTTGATACGGTCAAAAGGATTTTTCGAAATCAGATCGTCGAGAATTAATTTGTTTGTAAAGTTCCGAAAAACGGAAAGCGCCTTGCTGATGGTGGATTCCCTGTTTCCGATTTCTTTTAGGTGCAAACGATAGCGTCTGACAAAATCCGTCGTAATCTCTTCGAGTGTAAGGTTCGGTGCGAAGTCGTGAATCTTGTTCAGGTTCCAACGGTAAGTCCGAATAGTGAGTTCCGCCAGGTTTTCGGAATCTTCGACGAGATATTTTTTGGCTATATCGATAAAAAGCATAAAAGCCTCCAAAGAAAATGTTGGAGGCAAAATAGGATGTCGCGAGTTAATTTGTTAGGAAAGCTTCTGGTCCCCGCATAAATCCTGGTGAATTTTTGCCGCAATTTCCCGACCGGTGCGAAGAGCGAGGACAACCGTTTTGGGACCGTAGAGCGCGTCTCCGCCGACATAGACTTTTTTCTTCACTTCTTCCCCGACGACAGAATCGAGTATTTCGGAAGAAACCTTGTTGCCAACGGCAAAAATCACCGTATCGCAGTCGATTGTTTCGGAAGCGCCTTCGACCTTGACGGGCGTGGGACGACCGTTTGCGTCGGGTTCGCCTAGCGTGAAGATGTCGAGCCTTGCCTGTTTGACATTGCCGTTTTCGTCGGCGATAAATTCCGCAGGACTTCTGAGTTCGAGAACCTGTACGCCTTCTGCAGTCGCTTCGTGGATCTCTGTCCAGCAAGCGGGCATTTCCTTTACCGTTCTGCGATAGATGAGACGAACCGTTTCCGCCCCTTCGCGGAAGGCCATTCGGGCAGCGTCCATGGCGACATTTCCGCCTCCGATGACGACGACGTTCTTTTTGGAATCCAGAGGTTCGCCGCGATTCGCTTTCTTCAAGTAATCCTTGGCGGTGAAAATTCCGCCGAGATTTTTTCCCGGAATATCGGGAACGACCGGTTCGTTCGCCCCATTGCCGATGAATACAGCGTCAAAGCCTTGAGCGAGCAGGTCGTTTACGGAAATTTCCTTGCCGATATGGACTTTAGAATGGGTTTCGATTCCCATGTCGGGCAAGATGGAAAGCTCGTAATCCAGAATTTTTTTCGGAAGCCGGAACTCGGGAATGCCATAGCGGAGAACGCCTCCCAGCCGGTCGTATTCGTCAAAGACGACAACCTTGTGACCGCGAGTGCGTAAGTCGATGGCCGCGCCGAGACCAGCCGGACCCGCTCCGATGACGGCGATTTTCTTTCCCGTATCCGGGGCGACAGGGAGCGCCTTTTTCCCGCCCAGATTTTCCCGTTCGTAGTCGGCGCAGAAGCGTTCCATGTTTCCCATATGGATTCC
>JBNMGX010000100.1:0-7422 GCA_050872465.1 Hallerella sp. | reverse complement strand
CTGGGGACGAGCGGCTCCACCAGCCTCCAGAATTCGTCGGACAGTTCCCAGGGGTGTCTCGCCATATCGCGCCTCGCTTTTTTTGCGCAAATATAGAACTGTTTGAAGAATTCTTCAATATTATTTGGGGATAGGTTCTAAATACGGGGTCATATTTCATAGCTTGGAAATAACTACCATTCATAAATCTATGTCTCGCTTCATGGTCTACCGTCTGCATCATCCCTGTTATATCATCAAAATTCCAGCCTCCGTCATTTGGGACTTTAAACGCATCGGAATATATGGTAATAGGATCAAACGGATTTTCAACCAAACCTTCTTCACCAATAAACCCCGCAAACCCCCGTATTCCTGCATTCACATCGGAATATTCAAATTGAAGCGAAGTATATCCACGAACTCTATATGCATAATAATCTATGGCACGCTGTCTCAATCCCATAGCATTATCAAAAGTCATAGCGTCTATATGCCTCCCATTTTCATAAGCATAATCTTCAACTGTTTGATAAGTTTGTTGCTGAAAAGAATTACTTAGCCCATAGTTAAAAGCCCCACTCAGACCTCCCATAAAAGCACCTGATGCTAGCCCCCCGAATGTTGCAGCGAAGAAATCACCCCAATTCCAACCATCCGTGTTACCTAGAGCAGCCATCGCAGTATACGATACAGCTCCTAACGCAGCTCCAGCAAAGGCTCCTTCAACGGCAGCTCCAGCAGATGCAGCGAGCAAACCTGAATTCGTAGCAAGACCAACCTCGCCAATAACAGTGGCACTAATCCCCGAAGCTGCAGCACCAGCAGCACCACTAGCAGCTCCAGCAATTCCTCCGATTGCAGCACCTTGTGCTATTGCTTTACCACACCCCACTTCATTTGCCCCGCTGCAATTCACCGCTGAAACTGTTCCACCAACAGCGGCTCCTATCGCAGCTCCGACTGCAGCCCCGATCGCAATCGCCGCCGTCACGCTCTCCCCGTTCGGGTCTATGTAGTTTAGCGGGTCGCCTCCGTAAGTATAGGGATTCGCAAACTGTCCGGCCGGGTCCGGCGTAAGCCATAGTCCAAAGAGCGGGTCATAGAATCGCGCGCCGAAGTAATACTTGTTCAAGTCGGAATCGAATTCCTTGGACTGCCAGCGTCTTGAATCCTCGGCATTGGAGTGTGCGAGGTCAATTAGCGTTCCGTATGGGTAATAGGCGTATGCGCTCTGGACTCCCGATGCATTTGCATAACCCCTGATATTCCCCTGGACATCCGTCACAGGGAAACAGGCCGAGCCGTCTTTGCGATAGCCTCCGGCAACCAGGTCCTGACGCTCCAATGAGTAGGCCGAGTCCGAACCATCTTTTCTATAAGTCCCCACCCCGTGCAGGGCCGCTTCGCCATATCCCGAATTTCCATCGTTGAAACCGAAATACACCCGCAGCCCGTTTTCGTCATAGGCCATGCGGATTTGCGCCGATTCCGAGGACGAGAAACCGTCCAGGTTTTCCTGCGAGATTCCCGGCGGGACTTCAGGATACAGCCGCACTTTCTCCGGCAACGCCCTCGAATCAAGTTCATACGCGGCTCGGGCATAGCGGTCTAGCCACACATTCCCCGAGGCGTCATAAGAATAATACTCATACGGCGTGTAACTACGCCCAGCAATCACCATCCCGCTAGGGCGGTAATAGCCTTGGTCCGCATAGTCATAGCCAATGATTTGGTTCCCCTCGGCTTTCCGCGTCAATCGACCGAAGCGGTCATAGCGGTAATCGGCGTTCCTGATGCCGGACATTTTTGTCAGACGACCTAGATAGTCATACGTGTAGGTTGCGTTCTCGACGACACGGCCTGCGGTTCCCGCATCGTTCCACACCCTCGCCACGGCTGACTGTCGCGCGGACAAGGGATTTTCATACGATATGTTCTCGGAATAAAGCTCCGTAGAGCCGTTCCTATAATCCAGTACGACGGGCCTTCCATAGACATCACGGCGAACGGTTTTCGCAAGCACCTCGGTTCCCGCGTCGTAATAACGCTTTTCCGTCACATTACCGTTGGCGCTGTATTCGTAGGCTGCCAGCGTGGCGCCGCCTTCGCGTATTTCAACAAGCCGTCCCTTGCCGTCGTAAGTCCTGGTCCTTGTTGACTTTTGCGTCCAGCCGTTTCCATTCCATTCCGAATACGAAGAAGAAACCAACTCACCGGAGACATTATAGCTATACGAAAGCTGGACTACAGGGACATTGTCAAAAAGATAGGCCACCCATTGTTTGGCTTTACGGCCGATACGGTCGTAAGAGTTCATCTTTATCGATACCGCGTCGCCTTCTTTATTATAGGCTATGACCGCCCCGACATCATAATCGCGTATTCCGTCCATCTGAGACAGAATGTTTCCAAGCAGCGAGCTGTTCAGGTTTACCCCGTATAGGGACAACGAGTCGGTTGTCGGCTTTCCGTAAACTGTGCGGACTATGGGAGTAAGAGCTGCGGAAGCAATCGCCGTATTTGGGGCGGCAAAGTCATGACCGCCACGCACTTCACCGATTGCGACAATTTTCCCTTCGCCATCATACACGTTTGCCAAGAAATAATTGTTTCCCAAAGCCTTCTGGCGAGCGTTTCTCGTAAACCTTAAATTTCCCAAGGAATCATAGGCATATTCCACAAGCCCCCGGTCGTTGGACTTTTTCGAAAGCAACCGTCCCATGGCATCATAGCCCGTCGTATCGGCAAACGCCGGGTAATCCCTAAGATAAGATCGAATCAACCTATCATAGCCATCATACTCGTTCATGACAACGAGTTCATTCTCGCCATCGTATGTCCATGTCGATACAGTCCTGTTTTTCTCGTCCGTCACACTTTGCGTATAGCGACCTTCGGCATCGCGAGATACCGTCAAATGCTTTCCGCCAGGATTCTTGATCCTTTTCCTGAAATTATCCGATATACTGGTTTCGTTCAAATAATCCAGATGAAGAAAGCCGTCCGTCGCAGACGCAGGCAGTCCATAGACCTCGGGGACTTCCCGCCGGTATTCAAAAGATCGCCTCGCTATTCCTGCGCTTCTTCCAAACGACCCGGACTCGTTCCCGTATCGCGGTTCAAATTCCGTAAAGGCATTGCTCTCTGCGTTCGGCCTGTCCGTTGAATCGGTTCCGTCGTAATAACCATTCGCCACCGTCACGCACGCTTCGCAGGCCATATCCATATACCCAAATGCGGTCGTATCGCGGACAAACGACATCGGCCCATACCTTGTCTTTCCGAGGGCGTCGCTATATATCGCCGACACAATATATTTTCCGTCGGCAAGGGAGTCCTGGGTCTGTACATTCGAGCCGAAAGCGTCCTTGAAAACTGCGGATGTGAATTTTCTAGCATTCGCCTGTCCAATCGGATCAAGATAGGAATCCGTTTTTACCATTTCCGGTACGACTTCAAGGGTTCTCGCCTCGCAAGGGGCAAATTCGACAACCACATTCACATTTTCATGCATCGCCGTGATGTCAAAATCAATTTTTGAATACGGCCTGTTTCCATAAACCTTAAAAAGTTTTACATATTCATTCGCAGCCTTCATTGCGTTAAACGACGGATTTGTGGGAGGCTTTTTCGAAATGATTTCACCATCAAGAACAACGGTTTTCCCATTCACCGTAATCCGTTCTATAGACGAACCGGCCTTGCTTATTATTGAAGCGGAAACCTTTTCACCTTCGTACAAACTAAACGGGGAACTGCCCGACGGAGAGTTCATCGATACGCGGCCACTTCCCGTAATCGAAAAAGTCAACCGATAGGGTTTAGGCGGCAGAAATTGGATTGACGGAAGCTGCTTCAGATTGTAAACAATCCGGCCTATCTTGAATGCCATGTTCCGGTTTTGCGGGTAAGCCAACTGGAACTTGAAACCGGGCGCAGGCCTGGTTACGTAGGGCGATGCATAGAAAGGGCCTCCCCACTGGTAGGCATAACCATCGGGGGTAAACACCCCAACCATCTGGTTCTTCTTCATAGACGGATAGTGCGCATAGACGGTTCCTTGGAAATCATCAAAATACCAAATGCAGAGACTGTCGTCAACGTCTATCGGATTAAGCATGTGCACTTCAATATTGCGAATGCCCCCGACTACAGGATGCTCCCTAGACGAATCGCAGGCAAGAATCCCCCCGGCATCGGACGAGGCGCCCATATTGACAAGCAATCCTTTGCCGACGCCGTCCGGTTCCGAAATTCGGACCGCATACCCACTGAACGATTTTGCAATCCATCCCGGTCTCAGCCCATTTGGCCCATAAACATCCATTCTGGTAACTTGCATCTTTGCCGGACGTTTTTTTACAGTTCCATTATACAGAACAGGCCGCATCCAATTAAGCAATTCCGGTTTGGCGTGAGCAACATCGTTTTGCCATAGCTGTACCTGAATTTCACCGTCTATAAAGAAAGACGACTGGACAGAATAGGATTTTCCCCTATACCGAAACGGCCCCATTTCTACAACGGTAAGATAATTCGAATTCGCATCGACAATAGACCTCCATCTAAAAGAGTTTCCCATGTTGACATCGGCAGAAATAGGCTGTAGATAGGGTTCGATGTCCTTATCAAGACCATTAGTCAGATTTCCGAAAGAAATGCGGCCATCGGCAAAAATGGTAAGATTTGAATATGTTCGCGACATATATGTAAATTGATTTGCTTCGGGAAGACTAAGAACAGTCCCGTCCACCGAAAAAAGAGCAACTTCCGCATCGGACATGTCTATCCAGCCGGGAAGCGCCCGATGAATTTTGCCATCGCTGTACCGCTGAACCGTGACATCCGCAAAGACGAAACCGACACACAGGAATAGAAGAGCCAGAATTTTTTTCATTTTACACTCCTATTCAATTACGGCATCCGCCTGTACATAAATATTGTTAGCCCAAATAAGCCCTTCCCACCTGGATTGGGGGGCAAGACTCACTGTCGCATAAGGAGCCACAAGAATAGATGCAAAATCAGAAGAGACGCCAAAATACATCAGACTAGAAGTATTTGTATAAAGAAACACATTTTTTGCGCCACCGGGAGAATTATATAAATTCGCACGGTCTGCAATACTTATTGCATTCTGTACCCACAGACGAACCGGACCATCAAAATAAACTTTGACATCAGGTTCAACAACAAACGAATCAAAATAGTATTCTCCAGATTCAAAATGAATTTCCGAGTTTGCGTAGGCATGGAAATCCTTGTATGCTCCAGAAGATATCGTCGCCGTTTCATTCACGCCGGCTATAAAATCCGTTATTCCCGTAACGAAATAATTCACAGGTATGTCGGCAATATGGACATCCCGATGTTCAATTTTTCCATACGAGGCCCCATCCTGCACATAAAGATTTCCGCCCATAGTGACATCTTCTACATTTGAATTGGACCGTAACAGCACATCGCCTTCAACGGTCATCTGTGCAAGAACATTCGCTCCTGCACAAACCTCGACCGTTTCTCCGACAACCTCATCGGCGGAAATCGAAGCCCTATCATAAAGAGTCACATTTCCGGTCGCATAAACTTTATGGCCCAACAAAGCTCTATATGGCTGCGGTATATTTTCATTTTCCTCGTCATCTTCTCCACTATCATCGTCTTCAGCGTCCTTTTTAATCTCTGCGGTATTGTCATCCTCGACGAAAATAACATGCTTATTTCCATATTCATCCTCCAGGAATAACGTATCGATTGAAGCCTTGGAGAAATCCAAATCAACACAGGTGCTGCGGAAATAGGTCGTTCCCTTGAACCACAGACGAACGCCGAACGGGAACTGGACGCAGAATTTACGATACGAACTATCGCCCCTGCTGACATACAGTGCCGTATCCAAAGCGATGCCGACAGGAATCAAATTGCTGTTGGTACTGACACTATATTGCAATGTTTTATCCGATGAATCCGCAGTCGGGTATTCCCTGAACAGGTCTATCGTATAAGTCAAAGATACGCCATTAGCCCCGACGACATTTATTTCTATGCGGTTTTCTCCAGGTTCCAAATGGATTTCCGAGGTCAATTTCTGGAAATTATATCCGGGCGAAAATATGGAACCGACCCACGATATCAATGCACCAAAGAAATTGACGCCCTCATAGAAAACCTAGGCCCCGTTATGAAGCACCTGCACGGATGCGACATCGAGCGGATCCATCAAGGCAGGAGATATTTCAATGACAGAGTCTTCCGACAATAACTTGGCCGAATAGTTTAAAATGTATTGACGGAATTCAGACGGAATCGTTGTTGCAGCACCTGTAACCTGTATTCCCGAAAGAGTCAGGTCAACATCGTCTGTTGCGACGTATTTCATAGGAACAATACGCTTTCTGCGACTTTTCGTTTCTTTATCCGATGCCTGCACAACAACAGCGGGGGTTCCATTTGAGCCAAAAGCCAAGCTGGCCGATTTCGCCGTCTTATTAGCCTTGATGAAAGCAGGGATGCCGACAGAAAGCCACCGTGAATCTCGATAACTTACAAGGGTGAGCCCATCTTCGTTTTGACGATTCGCAAACAAGACATAGGGGATTCCGTTCCGAACAGCAAAATCAAACGGAGCATCGCTTTCTAAATAAGCAATAATCCGGCGTTCCTGTTCAACGGGCAATCCTGCAGAATTTACAATTGAAGCATCTTCGTAGGGAGTAAACTTAAGTCTATGTTCGGGAGTACCATCTTCATCTTCCGTGTCGACAAATTCGCCCCTGAAAACCGTAACTGCGATCTTGCCTGTATTATCCACAGAAACATTGTACGCCACAGCCAGGTAGATATAGTCTGCATCGCCAACAATCTTAAACTGCTTCACCATAGAAAGAGGAATTGAATCATCTACAAAAACAAAGTCTCCTAGATAATTCGGGAGCATGTCACCCGAAGCAGAATCCTTTGTAAGAGTCGGACCCGCCCAAATACTTCCCGAGCCGGATATCCCTGATTCCGAAGGATCAAAAAGTCTCTTTATCATCAGGAATTTGGGAAAAGAAACGCTGTCTCCATGTTCGGCAATTACATCATCCTTGTATAGTTCAAAATAGGGATTTCGTGCAACATACGCCACATAGAGTTTTCCGCCAGGACCTGTCGCCATATCGACGCCATACACATCGCCATTCTCTATGACACCCGGCGCAACGGATGGAGGCGCATCAAAATCCTGCCCAAACGCCGTATAGCCGCCTATAGGCATCCATACATTGTTTGTAAGGCAACTGGATGCCAGTACCGGAGGCGTCGTGCTGTCATGGGCAACCGTCTTTACATAGGCCGCACAGACATTGCCGACCGAATTCGTAGATACCGAAAAATCAAGTCCATATACGGAAGGATCAAAAATATGGCCATTGTCGGTCCACGTCTCTGAATTACCGG
>JBNMGX010000099.1:0-7440 GCA_050872465.1 Hallerella sp. | reverse complement strand
TTACTGGATTCGCCGTTGTTCTTGGGTATCGGAATTGTAGCATATTTGTTGGTCTATCTGCCCTTGTTCTATTTTGCTTCGATGAACGCTTACGAACGGGATCTCGTGTTGAAGCCCATTCGGAAAATTTTGAAATTTGTTTTAAAAAAGTGAATGCTTTTCAATTTTTTTGTATATTATAGATAATAGTACTCACCACGCGACCTCAGCAATGAGAGCGGACCACGGTGAGTCTTTTTGTTAAGGATGAAGGGTGTGAAGTTTACAAAAAAGCCTACAACTATTGACGAACAAATTGAAATTTTGAAGTCTAGAGGGGTGATAATTGATTTGCCCAATGCGACAAATCTTCTGTTGCTGATTAACTATTACAGATTTTGTGGTTATGGTTTGTTTTTTGAAAAATTTGATAGCGAAAAAAAGCGGTTAAATGTATTTAAGGAAGATACAACTTTTTCCAAAATTTACAGCTTATACTGTTGGGATGAGAAGTTGCGAAATATCCTGCAACGCTATCTTGGAAAAATCGAGATTGCTTTTAGAGCTGTGTTGAATTATGTCCTCGTGTCCGAAACAAAAAATCCTTTTTGGTATCTTGACCCTGCGTTGATGATTCGCTCTTATCGGGAGGATGTTGTAAAAAACGAAAGCTTGGAAGCCTTGAATCGAGCTGTGGAAAATAGGGAATTATCGGCTCTTCATTTCAAGGAAACTTATAACGAACAGGAATTTCCACCTTGCTGGATTCTCTGTGAATTTTTCTCTTTTGGAAAATGGTCCAGGTTGTTCGGGCAACTAAAGCATAAGGCTTATGTTAAAAGCGTTGCTAGGCATTTTAAGGCTCCGCCGAATGATTTTGTTTCTTGGCTGCGGGCTTTGGTCATCTTGAGGAATCGCTGTGCGCATCACGCTCGATTGTGGGACTACGAATTTAAAATAAAACCATCGCTAACACCGTCACAAAAAAGGGCAGGTCTAGACAATGGGCGAGTGGGTTATTTAATTTGTATTCTTAAAGAGCTTCTCGCTTTTAATGGGGAGGTTCAGAAGAACTTTTCTCAAGAAATGAAAGAATTGTTGAATATTTGTCCTTGTCCCTATCCTAAGGCTTTAGGCCTTAATCAACCCATTTGAATTCTATGATTCCCGTCCCGAACTGTTCTTCCTGTGCCGCCTGTGCGAATGTTTGCCCACGCGGCGCGATTGCGATGACGCTTGACGGAAAGGGCTTTTACCGTCCGAGCGTCGATTCCGAAAAATGTGTCGAATGCGGAGCCTGCGAACGGGCGTGCCCTTGGACAAAAAATGTCACGAATCCGAACGGAGCCTCTGAATCACCAAAGACTTTTGCTGCCTATGCGAACGATGAAACGATTCGATTGAACTCGTCGAGCGGGGGGATCTTTTCGGTGCTTGCGGAAAAGGTCCTGGATGACGGCGGTGTCGTCGTCGGGGTGACGCAGCTGGGCAAGGCGCATTTTGGGCATATCGTCGTCGAGAACAAGGCGGATTTGGAAAAGCTGCGCGGTTCCAAGTATGTGCTGGCGGACGCTGGGCTCATCTATCGGGAAGTTCGCTCGCTTTTGCGCGCCGGGCGCAAGGTGCTCTTTTCGGGGACGCCGTGCCAGGTGGCGGCTCTCTATTCGGTGGCTCGGAACACAAAACGCTTTGAAAACTTAACGACGGTGGATATCGTCTGCCACGGTTCGCCGAGCGTAAAGGTTTTTGAAAAGTATCTACGGGAAACGGAATCGCTTGCTTCGGCTTCTGTCCTGTCCAGCCGTTTTCGCGATAAGCGGAACGGGTGGAGACTGTATTCAATGGCGCATTGCGCCATTGAATACAGTTCCGGAGACTGTTTTCAAATTTTTAAAACGCTTCGCGAAGATAAATTCATGCGCGTATTTCTCCAGAATATCTGCCTGAACGATTCCTGTGCGGATTGCCGTTATGGAAAGCTCCCTCGTATTGCCGATATTACGCTCGGCGATTACTGGAATATCGCTTCGGTCCACCCGGAGATGGATGACGACAAGGGAACTTCCGTTGTGCTGCTGAATACGGAACGCGGTGAAAAGCTGTTTGGCGAAATCTCCCCGCAAATTTGTTCTTGCGAATCAAAACTGGAAATGGCGATCGCTGGAAATCCGTGTATCGTCCGTTCGAGCAAACCGCACCCGAAAAGGGCGGAGTTTTTCGCCGAACTGGATTCCAAAACGCTTGACGAACTTATCCGAAAGTTTTGCCCTTACCCGGGGCCGCTGAAAAAGGCGTACTACAAAGTGCGACGGATTTTGGGCGCGGTGAAGAGAAGGCTTTTGCGTCACCGCTGACGGGATTATTTGTCGGGCCTATCGGATGCCAGGTCGGCAGGCGCAGCCGTCAGGAGACCGATGATTTTTTCCCGTTCCGAAGCGGACAGGTTCTTTTTCAGATATCCTTGAATCTTGGAATGCCGCTTGACGATGGACATCCCGGTGAAGAGCGGCGATTTGATTAGGCCGCTCACATAGCCGTTTTCGAGTTCGTTGATTTGAATTCGGGTTCCCTTTGTTTTGCCGAGTTCAGAATTTTTTAAAACCCATTTAATTTTTTTCCCGAGAGGCAGTTCTTTTGCAGTTTGAATCTTTTTTGCGTTAGGCATTTTTTCCCCTTTGGAAACATGTCGAAATTCATCCGATACCCTTTTTCCCGAATATATAAAATTTCTACATTGGCTTTCGGAATTTTCAAAAGGTAATGCGATGGATTCAAGATTCGTTCAGCTTGCGGAAATGCTTGTCCGCGATGCGGTTGCCCTCAAGAAAGGCGAGAATATTTTAATCGAGACGACGGACGCTCCGGCGGAGATTTCCGTGGCGCTGATCCGGGCGGTGGCGAAGGTCGGCGGGAGGCCGTTCGTTTCGACGTTTTCGAGCGCAGTGAACCGGGTGCTGCTCCAGAACGCGACGGATGAGCAGCTGAAAATCGCCGCGGAACACGATCTGGCACAGATGAAGCAGATGCAGGCCTACATCTCGATCCGCGGAAGTGACAATTTTGTAGAACTTTCCGACGTTTCCGAAGACCGGATGCGGGCGAACCGGACGATTCGAAATCCGGTCCTGAACTGGCGCGTAAACAAGACGCGCTGGTGCGTTCTCCGCTGGCCGGGACCTTCGCTTGCGCAGAGCGCGGGCATGAGCACGGAAGCTTTTGAAGACTTCTACTTCGAAGCGTGCCTCGCCGACTACCCGGGGATGCGGAAGGCTGCGCAGGGGCTGATCGATTTGATGAACCGGACGGACAGAGTGCGCCTGAAGGCTCCGGGGACGGACCTTTCGTTCAGCATCCAGGGGATTCCGGCGGTTCCGTGCTGCGGGACGATGAACATTCCGGACGGGGAAGTCTATACGGCTCCTGTCCGGGAAAGCGTGAACGGCGTCATCACGTACAACACGCCGACGCTCTACGAGGGCAAGCGTTTCGAGGGGATCCGGCTCGTTTTCAAGGACGGTAAAATCGTCGAGGCGACTTCTTCGGATACGGAAGCGATGAACGCAATTTTCGATACGGACGAGGGCGCGCGCTACGTGGGCGAGTTTTCGTTCGGCTTCAACCCATTTATCCGCCGACCGATCTGCGACATCCTATTCGACGAGAAGATTTCGGGGAGCATCCACTTTACGCCGGGGAAGTGCTACGAGGATGCGGACAACGGGAACCATTCGGCGATTCACTGGGACCTGGTGCTGGTCATGACCCCGGAATACGGCGGCGGGGAAATCTACATGGACGACGTTCTCGTGCGGAAGGACGGTCTCTTTGTCTTGCCGGAACTTCTCGCGCTGAACCCCGACAAGCTTGGGCACTCCAAGTGACAAAACGACATAAATGCTATATTTTCTGACAAAAAGAGACAAAAAAGTGGTTTTTGATTCTGGATTTCTGCTAAAATCGCCAAATTTCGCCAAAATGTTTCTTGGCACGGTTTTTGCGAAAAGCTTGAGCACAAAACCATAAGGAGTTTACCGTGAGTATTCAAGAAGATTTCGGAAGTCTGGTGTTCAATGCGAAGACCATGAGCAAGTATCTTTCGCACAAGACTTATGAGAGCCTTCTCGCGACAATGGAGACAGGCTCTGCGCTCGATTCGTCGATTGCGGACGAGGTCGCCTCGGGGATGAAGACCTGGGCGATTGAGCATGGCGCGACCCACTTTACGCACTGGTTCCAGCCTCTGACCGGCACCACCGCCGAAAAGCACGACGCTTTCTACACCCCGGATTTCAAGGGCGGCATCGTCGCCTCGTTCAGCGGCAAGGAGCTGATCCAGGGCGAGCCGGACGCTTCGAGCTTCCCGTCGGGCGGTTTGCGTGCGACGTTCGAGGCTCGCGGCTACACGGCGTGGGATCCTTCGAGCCCGGCGTTCATCAAGCTGAACAATGACGGCGTCGCGGTTCTCTGCATTCCGACGATGTTCTACGGCTATCATGGGGAAGCCCTCGACAAGAAGACCCCGCTTCTCCGTTCGCAGGCGGCTCTCGCGAAGCAGATCTACCGTGTCGCGAAACTCTTTGGCGTGGAAGGCGACAAGCGTCCGTTTGCGACTCTCGGACCGGAACAGGAATACTTCCTCGTCGATGCGGAGCTTTACCGTGAGCGTCCCGACCTGATGCAGACCGGTCGCACGCTTTTCGGTGTCCGCCCGGCGCGTCACCAGCAGCTCGAAGACCACTACTTTGGAAAGATCAAGAGCCGCGTGCTTTCCTTTATGGCCGAAGTCGATAAGGAACTCTGGAAGCTGGGCGTCCCGGCGAAGACACGCCACAACGAAGTCAGCCCGGCGCAGTTCGAGCTCGCTCCGGTGTTCGAGGACCAGAACCTTTCTTCCGACCACAACATGCTCACGATGGAAGTTCTCCAGACGGTCGCTGAGCGTTACGGTCTCGTCTGCCTTCTCCACGAGAAGCCTTTTGACGGCGTGAACGGTCCGGGCAAGCACAACAACTGGTCCATCACCGGTCCGGACGGCAAGAACTGGCTCTCTCCGGGAAAGACCCCGCACGAGAATGCGAAGTTCCTCACCGTGCTCGTTTCCATCATCAAGGGCGTCGATACCTTTGCGCCGCTGCTCCGCGCGAGCGTGGCGAGCGCCGGCAACGACCATCGTCTCGGGGCGAACGAAGCGCCTCCGGCAATCATCTCCATCTTCCTCGGCGAGCAGCTCACCGATATCATCAACCAGCTCGAAAAGGGCAAACCTTCCTCTTCGAAGAAGGGGAGCGAAATCGAAATCGGCGTTTCCATGCTGCCTCCGCTCCCGAAGGACGCAACGGACAGAAACCGCACGAGCCCGTTCGCCTTTACCGGGAATAAGTTCGAATTCCGCGCCGTGGGCAGCGAACAGAGCTGCTCGACCCCGAATACCGCGCTGAACACGATTGTCGCCTGGGCGCTCGACGACGTGATTGGCCAGATCGAGGCTCTCACTTCCAAGGGGACGGATTTCAATTCCGCGGTGCAGAGCGTTCTCCAGAAGGAAATCAAGGAACACAAGCGCGTGCTCTTTGACGGCAACGGCTATAGCGACGACTGGAAGGCTGAAGCGGAACGCCGTGGTCTCCCGAACCTCAAGACGACGCTCGAAGCGCTCGAAGCGTACCGCGATCCAAAGGTGGTGAAGCTCTACAAGGATTACGGCGTTCTCTCTGAGGTGGAACTCGAAAGCCGCTACGTGGTCGAGAAGGAAAAGTACGAGACGATCATCGCGCTCGAAGCGAACTGCGCGCTCACGATGGCGAAGACGATGTACCTCCCGGAAGGCATCTCTTACGCTGCGGAACTCGCCGACTCTTGCTCTTCCTTGACCGACTTTGTTCACACGGGAATTTCGCGCCTTGCGAAGTCCGCAGCGGAAAATGTCGAAGGCCTCGCCCAGGAAATCGAGAAGCTCGAAAAGGCTGTCGATTCGGGTGAAACGAAGGCGGAACTCGAAGCGATGACCGGCGTGCGGAAATATGTCGATGCGCTCGAACGGATCGTCCCCGATTCCCAGTGGCCGGTTCCGGGCTACGGCGAAATGTTCTTCGTCGGCTGATTCCCGGTCAATCGAACTTGAAAAGCCTCCGCGAAGCGGGGGCTTTTCGCTTTTTCGGGTTGCGCGGTCTTGTGTTTAGAACTGAGATCTTGGTGGTTCGCCTTGCAGAGGCTTATGGTCTGCATCCTATAAAAGTTTAAATGTCCGCGGAGGCCTAGAACATCGGATGGATTCTACCTGTCCGCAGCAGGCGCTTGCCTATCCCCAAATCGCGAGAATCCAGAACGAAACGGCGGCGAGGCTCCAGATAGCGGAAACCTTTTTACCGGAAGTCGCCAAGGAAATCGCTGTCGAATAGGTGAGGTAAAGGCTAAAGAAGTAGCAGAAGACGGTGATGATTTCCGCAGGCAAGAATTCGGGGAGAATGCCGCCGCGGGCAAGGGCGACGGAGATGGCGAAAAGCTGGAAAATTCCCGGTACGAGATAGAGCTTTCGCCTTTCGGGAGAAGCCTTGGCGAGGTTTCGCAAAAAGAGCAGGACGAGCGAAGCCGTTCCAAGAGTCGCAAAAATAGACAGGAAAGTCATATTTGCATATATAGAATTTTGTCGAATGCGAAGTCTCATTTTGCAGACCGTTGCTGACAATTCGCTTTTCTGCGGCGTGTGTTTTTTAGTCGTTCTTTTGGAGGCGGATTTTACCAAGGCGGACGAATGGGAAATTTCTTCATGGGGATGTGGAAACGTTTTCTAAATTTCTTATATTTTGCGCACACGTTTTATCGAGGTCTTTCAAAATGAAATTTTCCCTGCTGAGCTTGATTCTGGCTGTCTATGCGGCAACTCTTTCCGGCTGCTTCCTCGCTCCGGGAATGTCTCTGAACGAATCCGCCGACGAGGAAGGCGCAATCGATACCCTGGCGGATTTCCAGGGGGCGAAGGTCCATTTGCAGAGCATCAACGCGAGAACGCTCGCTTCGATGACCGGAAATTCCGGAACGTCTTCGGTGGCGACCCTCCCGGAAGAGCTTCTATCCTACAAGCCCGAATCCTATCGGCTAGGACCTTTCGACATCGTCCAGGTGGTCATCTGGGAACATCCCGAGCTGACAAGCCCGCTAGGCTCTTACCGGAGCGACAACGCGACGGGACAGCTGGTGAGCGAATCCGGCATCATGTTCTACCCGTATGTCGGGGAAATCAACGTGAACGGAAAAACGGTTGCCGAGCTTCGGACGGAGATAGTCCAGAGCCTCTCGAAAGTCCTGAACAATCCGCAGATCGATGTCCGCCTGCTGCAGAGCCAGAGGCACAAGGTCTATGTCCAGGGATCCGTGTCGAAGCCTGGAGTGGTTACGCTGAACGATGTTCCGGTGACGCTTCTCGAAGCGATTAACCTGTGCGGCGGCGCAAACGCCCTGGCG
>JBNMGX010000098.1:0-7441 GCA_050872465.1 Hallerella sp. | reverse complement strand
TCGCGGGATTCCGCGTTCGTCTTGTAAAGCACCGTCACCTTGTGCCCGGACTCGTTGATTTCGAGAACCGCCGAATCGGGCATCAGCTGGAGCTGTTTTTCGATGGGCGCGCTGATGGAATCCGGAAGATTCGCCAGCTGTTCCTTGAAGCGTTCGGGAACGGGATAGGGACCTGCGACCGGTTTCGTTTCCGGCTGCGCAGTGGCGATCGTTGCTTCCGCGCTTTCGGAAGCCTGTGCGCTGTCTAGTTGTACTGTTGTTGTCATCGCGGGCTTAATCCATGTTTTTTGTTGGGACGTTTTACGCGCTTCGAGAGAAGTGTTCTCAAGGCGAGCGAAATTTTGGAACGCGTCTCGGCGGGGTTGATGACATCGGTGATGATGCCGGATTCCGCCGCCTGGTAAGGCTTGGAGAATTTTTCACGGTAATCGGCGACGAGCTTTTTGTAAAGCGCGTTTTTGTCTTCTGCCGCGGCGAGTTCCTTTTTATAGATAATCTTGGCGGCGCCTTCGGCTCCCATCACGGCGATTTCCGCAGTGGGCCATGCATAGACGACGTCGCCTCCCAAATCCTTGGAGGCCATGGCGATGTAGGCTCCGCCGTAAGCCTTGCGCATGATGACCGTGACGAGCGGGACCGTACAGCTTGCGTAGGCATAGAGCATCTTCGCTCCGTGGCGGATGATCCCTCCGCGCTCCTGGGCGAGGCCAGGCATAAAGCCCGGGACGTCGGTGAGCGTTACTATCGGAATGTTGAACGCATCGCAGAACATGACGAATTCCGCGCCTTTGTCCGACGAATCGATGTCGAGGCACCCTGCCTTGAATTTGGGCTGGTTTGCGACGATGCCGACGACCATGCCGTTGATTCGCGCAAATCCTACGACCAGGTTCTTGGCGAAGTCACGCTTGACTTCGAGCCATTCGCCCGGATCGACAAGGCGTTCGATGACCTGATAGACATCGAGCGGATGGTTCCCGTCTTCGGGGATGATTTCGTTCATCCCGAAATCGTCTTCGAGGGAAATATCGGTTAGTTTGTGCGGAGGCGGTTCCATGTTGTTCGATGGCAGGAAACTCAAGAGTTTCTTGATAATCTGCGCCGCGTGCTTGTCGTCGTCTGCGACAAAGTGGATGTTGCCGGAGACGGTTGCGTGGGCATTCGCCGTGGCGAACTTGTCTAGCGGAGCTTCTTCTCCGGTCGAGGCCTTGATCACCTGCGGACCGCAGATGAACATGTTCGAATTGTCCTTGAGCTGGATGCAGAAGTCCATGAGCGCCGGGCTGTAGGAAGCGCCCCCTGCGCAGGGGCCCGCGATGACCGCTACCTGGGGAACGACTCCCGATGCGAGAACGTTTGCCCGGAAAACCTTGCCGTAGCCGGCGAGGCTTTTCACGCCTTCCTGGATGCGCGCTCCGCCGGAATCGTTTACGCTGATAATCGGGGTGCCGAGTTCGATGGCGCGCTGCATCGCCTCGGACATTTTCTGGGCGTGCCGGCTACCGAGCGATCCGCCGCTCACCATGAAATCCTGGGAAATGACCGTCACCGGGCGTCCTTCGACATTGCCGATTCCCGTGACGACACCGTCGCCTGCGAGACGCTTCTTTTCAAAACCGAAGCCGCGGACATCGTGATCGACGTGCATTCCCGCTTCCTGGAATGAGCCTGCATCGAGGATTTCATCGATGCGTTCGCGGGCGGAAAGAAGCCCTTTTGCGTGGCGGGCTTCGAGCTTGTCCGGACTAGAGCCGGAGGAAAGGGCGAACTTGCGGCGTTCTTCCAGCTGATCGAGTAATTCTTGTCTAATAGCCATTTCAAGATTCCTTTGGGATTGCTAATTCATGCGAATGAAAAATAGTATTCCAAAGTGCCGAGGTTATTTTTTCATCGTCCCGGTCGAAAGAAAACGCAAATGCATATTGAATGCCCGGTCAAGAGCGATGGGAATATGCTTTCCTTTCGAAGAGGCGATACTATAATTTAAAAAATCATTCAATTGCGGACGATAGTCGGGATGGGCGCAGTTGGCGATTATTTCGCGTGCGCGGGTAACCGGATCCTTTCCGCGGAGGTCGGCTAGCCCCTGTTCCGTGACAAAAATGTTCGTTTCGTGATCGGTGTGGTCGATATGCGCGACATAGGGGACTATTGCGCTGATCGTGCCGCTTTTTGCCGTCGAAGGCGTCATAAAGAATCCGAGAAGCGAGTTCCGCGAAAAGTCGGCAGAGCCGCCGATACCGTTCATGATGGCGGAACCGTTCACGTGCGATGAGTTCACGTTGCCGAAGATGTCGCATTCGAGGGCCGTGTTCATGGAGATGACCCCTAGGCGTCGGATGACTTCGGGATGGTTGGAAACTTCTTGGGCGCGGAGGACGAATTTCTTTCTGAGCGCTTCCGCGTTTTCACGGAAAAATTTCCAGGCGCTTTCGGAACACGTGAGAGCGGTGCCGCTTGCCCCGATGAGCTTGTCCGCTCGGATGAGTTCAAAGACCGCTTCCTGGATGACCTCGGTGAAGAGGCTGACCGGTTCTTGTTTCTCATCGTGAGCCATTGCCGTGAGAACCGCGTTTGCGACATTGCCGACGCCGCTCTGGTAGGGGAGACCTTTTGGCAAGCGACCCTTTTTCCGTTCGTGGTCCAGAAATTCGAGAATATGTCCGGCGATTGTTTTTGAAATTTCGTCGGGTTCCGTGAACGGTCGGATGGAGTCGTGACGGTTCGTTCGGACGATTGCTAGGATTTTTTGCGGGGGAACCTGGACAAAAGCCTTTCCGCCGCGGTCAAGAACATGGGTAACGGGAATCGGGTGGGTGTAGGGCGGAAGTTCGGGCAGGTAGCAGTCGTGGATCCCGGACAGGGAATTCCCATAGGCGGCGTTCCATTCGACGATAATCCGGTCCGCTACCTGGAGAAACTCGATGGAGTTGCCGCAGGACGAGGAAAGCCAAATTTTCCCGTCGGCTGAAACTTCTGTCGCCTCGACGATTGCCGTCGTCGGTTTCGGTAAAAATTCGCTCCGGACTAGCCTTCCCATCATGCCGAGATGCGCATCGGTGTAGAAAACGTCTCCGCGGTTGATAGCGTTTCGCAAATCCTTGTTTGACTGGTAAGGCGCTCTCCATCGGATGGCGTTTGCCCGGGCGAGCTCTCCGTCGCATTCGTCGCCTGTCGAGGCTCCCGAGAAAAGCGTAATCTGAAAGGGTCTTCCCGCTTCGTGGATTTTTTGCGCGCGCTTTGCAAGAGCGGTCGGAACCGCTTTCGGGTAACCGGCGAGCGTGAAACCGGAAACGCCTAGAACTTCTCCGTTTTGGATGAGTTCCGCGGCTTCTTCCGCGGACATTTCCTTGGATGTGAGTTCAGAAGTCATTTGCTTGTGCCAGAATTTTCTGCCCGAGACTGGATACGATTTTTTGGGAAACTTTTTCCCTTGGAATCCATTCGCCGTCGATGCCTTCGCGGGTCTTGACTTCGGCGCAAAGCACCCGGCACGAAATTTTGTACCGCGTGATGGAATGGCTGACCGTTCCCACAAAACGGAAACGCTTAATGTTTTCAAAGGGAACGATTTTTTCGGCGATTCCGGGGAAAACGTCCCGATGGACATCCGCGTATTCGAATAGGGGAAAAGTCAGATGTTTTTTGAGAAAAGGCGCTTCGGGCGATATTTTGAGGAGGATGTTTCCTTCTGCGTCAAAAAGTACGAGGGCGAAACCCGTCCACGATTCATGCCGGACCTTTCTTTTCGGGGGGAGTTCCTCTTGGCGGTTTTCCAGGAATGCTCGGCAGACTTCTTGAAACGGGCATCTTTTGCAATCGGGATGTGCCTTTTTGCAGACCGTCCGTCCGAGTTCCATCAGGGCTTCGTTTGTGAGAAACGCATCCTTTGCCTTTGCCCAGAACTTTGCCTTTTCCCAATAACTTTTTTTTGCGGACGCTCCGTCGGTCGGTAGGAAGTCCCAGCCGTAAAGGCGTGAAAAAATGCGGATGAGATTCCCGTCGAGGATTGCTTCCGGTCTGTGGAAAGCTAGGCTGAGAATCGCTCCGGCCGTATAGGCGCCGATGCCCGGCATGGCTTCTAAATCGTATCGCGAATCGGGAAATTTTCCGTTTCGAAAATCCCGGATCAGCCGTGCGGTTCGGAGAAGGTTGTCTGCCCGGTTGTAGTAGCCTAGGCCTTTCCAGTGTTCAAAGACGGACTCTTCGCTTGCCTCGGCGAGCGCTTCGACAGTCGGAAAGTCGCGCATCCATTTTTCGAAAACATCCTTGACCGCGGAAACCTGTGTCTGCTGCAGCATCGTTTCGCTTATCCAGACGAGATAAGGGTCGCGCCTTGTAAACAGATCCTTGGGACGCCAGGGAAGTTCGGCGTGGTTTTCGATGAACCACTCGCAGAGGGCTTTATTGATGGAGATAAGAATAGCGATAGACCTTTTTGTAGAAATCCCACTGGGCCTTGACAGCCTGTTCGAGCGTGTAGTCCTTGCTGCGGGCGTAGGCGTTTTCGCGGAGCTTCCGGTAGGCATTTTCGTCGCGTTTCAGCTCGGCGCATTTTTCAAGTTGGCACATCCAGGCTTCGGGGCTGTCGCTCGGGAGGATATAGCCGCAGCCTTTCTCAAAGACGATATCCTGCGGACCGCCCTTATCGCTCACGATTGCCGGGGTTCCCGAAGCGAGCGCTTCGACGACGACGTTTCCGAACGTATCCGTGGTGCTGGGAAACAGGAGAAAATCCGCATCCGCATAGAGACCCGCTAAGGTTTTCCCGCCTTGGACGCCCGCGAAATGGACTTCCGGCGCATTTTTAAAATCCTCTTTCAGTTCATCGAGATACCAGCCGTCGCCGACGAACATCAGTTCCGCATCTGCGTGGGCTTTTCGAAATTCCATCCACAGCGTTTTGAGAAGCGGCAGATTCTTTTCCTTGGAAATTCGCCCGACATAGATAAAACGGACGCAGCCTTTCTGGTCGGAAAATTTTTCCCAGGTGCCTTGGCCGCGAAGTTCGGGACTGAAGTTCTCGAGCGGGATTCCGCGCCGGAGAATTTCGACGTCTTTTGCGGGAACCTTGATGTCGCGGATGAGAATTTCCCTGTAATCCTTGCACGGGCTTACGACAGGTCGGGTGAAGTGGTAGAAAATCCGCATGAGCCCGAGAACGTAACGGTGCATCCACTTGGCCTTCACGAGCGTTTTCGTGTAAGTGGGAACGTCCGTCCGGTAATGGCTCAGAACCTTGATGCCCGCGACCTTTGCGCAGATGGCGACAGCCCACGCTCCGGGGCTTGGCGTTTCAAGCTCGATCAAATCGACCGGGTAGCGCTTGATTAGCCGAAGGGCCGGTGCGATATGCGGAATGGCAAGTTCGCTGTTTGCGTAGCCGAGCTGTTCCATGCTGAAAATGCGCGGTAGAAGAATCACGTAGCCGTTTTCGACGACGCCGCGCGGACGCGTATTGAAAGCGCTTCCGGCGAGAGCTGCCTTGTAACCGTTCTTTCGCATAAACGAGATGACGTGGCGAAGATTGTTCGCGATGCCGTTCACCTCGTCGAGGTTATCCGAGTAGAATGCGACGCGGATGTCTTTTTCGGAATGTTCCTTGCGCCTTTTTTTCAGAAAGAATCGCAGGCGGATAAGTGGAAGAAAGTTGCGGAGAACTTCCCAAAAGACGACAGGCGGAATCATGCAGGTGCGCAGGTTTCCGGGCGGCTGGTGTCTGAACGAAAAATATCTCGGGAAAACGCTGGTAACGACCCGTCCAAAAATCGCCGGGCGAGAATCGTACTGGGTGAAATCTTTGTTTGCCATTTGGGCAATAATATAATTTTTTGAACAGGCATTTTTGAAGAATTTTTAGAATGGGTGGAGCCTTTGCAAATTACGGTAGATTTTTTTTGGCTTCGAGCGTTATATAGGGTGGGCCGAATGTTTCGAACCTGCTTTCGCGGAGGCGTTTCCGTAAAAAGGGATTATAAAGTGGAATTTGAAGAAAAAGAGAAAACTTATGAGGATTTTCGCGGTGCGGGCGTCTATGCGGACCTGCTTCTCGACAGGACTTTTAAAAAGGCGTTTGACCCCGATTCGCCGAATAAAGTGTGCCTTATCGAACTTTTGAACGCCGTCCTCGAAGGGGAAATCGACAGCCCGATCACAGAAGTGCATTCTCGGGACAAGGAACTCAGCAACGGTTCCAACGATAACCGGGCGACGATTTTCGATCTCTACTGCATCGATTCTGTCGGCAGGCGCTTTATTGTCGAGGTACAGCTTGCAAGACAGGAAAACATCGTAAACCGGGCTATCTACTATGCGGCGCAGGCCGTAGTCGCCCAGGGAGAAAAGGGAAGAAATTATCGGTATGAAATCGATCCGGTGATAACCATCGTGCTGATGGATTTTGAAGCTTTTGGAGATGACCTCTATATTCGCCGGGCGAAACTCCGGGAACGAGATTGTTCGGACTTGAGCGGGACTCTTACTTTTGCGTTTGTGGAACTTCCGAAGTTTAAGAAGACGCTTGAGGAACTCGAAACGTCGCTCGACAGGGGGCTCTATGCGCTGAGGCATATCAAAAATCTTCGCAGAATGCCGGCATTCTACACGGGGACTGCGTTTGAGCGCTTGTTTTCCGCTTCGGAACTAGCTAAATTGACAAAAGAGGAACAGAAAATGATCGATGAAGCGCAAAAAGCGAAATGGGATGCCGAAGCCATTCGGGACTACGCCATCAAGAGCGGACGGAAAGAAGGGCTAGAACAAGGTTTCAAGGAAGGTGTCAAAAAGGGTGTCAAAGAGGGTGTTAAAAAAGGTGTCAAAGAGGGTGTCAAAAAAGGCGTCAAAAAAGGAATTTTGGAAGGAGAAAAACGAAAAGCCCGCGAAATGGCAAAATCCTTGCGGGAACAAGGCGTTTCTGTTGAAATAATCGCCAAGGCTGCCAAACTTTCTGCCGATGAAATTCAGCAGTTGGAGTGAACAGTGAAAAAAGAAGAACTCGTTGAAACCGTCAAAAAGACGATAGCGGCAAATTCCTGCTGCAAGGAATTAAAAGAAGCAGGGGAAGCCTGGCTAAAAGCCGATGAGGAGAACGGAAGGAGATAGGGAAAATCTTTGACGATCCCGAGTGGCTGTAAAGATCGAAAGGCTTAGGAACGGATGTACTTCCTCCAGTCGCCAAGTTCTGAAATATCCTGTACGGAAAATTTCTCCGCGTTTTCCAGGATGGAAGAGTCTCCGATAAATCCGGAAACGAAACGACCGTCGGATAGCTTTATTTTTCCGATGCCGAGCGGTGCTGGAATCTGTGCGACAAATTTTCCGAAATCCGCAGCGTTCATCGCGTAAAGTTCTACATAAAAATCTTTTTCCCCGCCGGCGAGAATCGCCGGCTTTTGAATTTTCCCGTCGGAAATGGCGAACATCCGATATTCCTGTGCGGTCC
>JBNMGX010000097.1:0-7482 GCA_050872465.1 Hallerella sp. | reverse complement strand
CTCCGGGAGCTTCGTTCCACAATCTTTCCTACATCGCGACATCGGAATACGAACGCCAGGTTCCGGTAACCGTTGTGGATCGTTATCCGGCTGCGGAAATGGTGGAATATTACGATACGGATGGCGACGGCAAACTCGATTCCATCGCGGTCCGCTTCAATGCGAAAGTGACTGCGGAAGATGTTGAAAACTTCTACTTCTCGTTCCCGTGGTACAGTTCCCGAGGGCTTTTGATCGAGCTCCAGGCGCAGCCGCGCGACCTGATCCTGAGCGCAGACGGAAAGAGCGTCGGGTGGGTGGTTCGAAGCAATGTCAATGTCGCTTCGGGTTTAACGAGTATCAGTTCGAATGTGCCGGCGGCAACGCTCTACACCTACTACGATATTTTCGGCAATACCTTTGTTGCGCAGCAGACGATTGCGATTGTGGACAAGATGGCTCCGGTAGTTACGGCGGCTTCGCTCCGCTACGGCGATTCCCGAGACACGCTCACGGTTTCATTCTCTGAACCGGTCGATTATTCTTCGCTTGTCGGAAACGACTTCTTCGCCTACATCCACGGAAACGATACGATTGATATCCGTCCTTCCCGGATGCTCTGGGCGGCGGATGGCAAGTCGGTGCGCCTAGTGTTGCGGGAATCGACGGACGGCATCGTGCCCGGGGATTCTCTCCTGGTCGTTCGCGGAGCCAAGTCTTCCATTGCGGACATCTACGGCAATAAGACGATTGAAAACGCATCTCCCGTGGTTATCGGCGGGCTTCTCGGAAAGCTGGTGGAATCTGTCAAGATGGGATCCTATGACCCGGAAAAATACATCACCAGCACGCTGAACTCGGTCTCCATTTCCTATGTGCCGAACCAAACGCGGACTTCGGATCTTCGCGACGAAGGAACGCTCGGGCATCTGATTTCTCTCGGCGAACGCTTTGTTCCCCAGCTCATCGACGGAGCGAAGCTCGATGCGGACGGAAATTACGATGCGGCGGTTCTCGACAGTATCGATCCGGGTGATGTCTTTGTGAATTTCAGCGTGAGCTACTTCGACAACCTCGGACAGTATGTGACGGATACGACGTTCAACATTCCGTGCAACAGCCCGGCATTCGGTGCGGGAAGGAACTGCCTCACGACGGATAAGAAGGTATTCGTCAACTGGAACTACAAGGACCATTCGGGTCGCCTGGTCGGTTCCGGCGTGTATATCGTCGAGTTCAAGCTGGTCGTGCGTTACAAGCAGAAAAAGGTGCAGGAAGAGATGCGCGACAAATGGGGCGTTCGCCGTAAAAAGAGCAAGTAACGGTGCAAGTCTTTCCTATATTTTCGCTATGCTTAAAATAGGTAAGACCGAAACCGCCTTGAACGAGGCTATCGAAAGGCGCGGCGCGTTGTTCGCCGTGTTGCTCGACCCCGATACATCGGACGATACGTCCCTCCTCAAAGCGGGAACGCTTGCTGCCGAAAACGGAGCGGACGTGCTTCTTGTCGGCGGCTCGTTCATGGGAAACTTCAAGCTCCCATCCCAGGTTATGGCCCTGAAGAAGGAAGTCCCGCTGCCGGTTATTCTCTTTCCGGGCGGAGCCTCCCAGGTGGTTCCCGGGTTTGATGCGATCCTCTTCACGACGCTTGTGACGGGCCGCAACCCGAACTATCTGATTGACGAGCAGGTACGCGGAGGCGTTTTGGTGAGGTCGCTGGGCATCGAAGCGATTCCGACGGCATACGAGCTTATCAGCAGCGGAAAACGCACCGCCGTAGAATATATCAGCAACACGATGCCCGTTCCGTCGAACAAGCCGAAACTCTCGATGGTTCATTCCATCGCAGCGGAACTGATGGGAATGCGCTATGTCTATCTCGAAGCGGGCTCCGGTGCCGAGACGCCGGTTCCTGTCGAACATATCGCCTATACGCGAAAGGCGACGCAGATGACAATTATTACCGGAGGCGGGATTCGGGAACCCGAAGCGGCTTCTGTGCGCGTTTCCGCCGGAGCGCAGATCATCGTGACGGGAACGCTCTGGGAAAAGGTGAAGGATCCTGCGCTTCTCCGCGAATTTGCGGACGCTATCCATGTCAGAGCTTAGTTAAGAGAGCTTAGAACTTAGAACACTCGCCAATTTCGGGCGAATTTTTCAAGTGTCCTAACGCTTTTCTTTTTTTATGTGTATTTTTTCTCCGAAAGGTTTCTTATTGGAGAATTTTTATGGACAAGAAAGTTGGAATGACGTATGCGCTTCGGATTCTAGGCGTCCTTCTCGTTCTGATGTACTTTTTTGGGCATCCGTTGCTCAACCGGATTTTTCCGGGATTTCCCGTCTCCTCCCTCAACTATTTCTTCTATACGGGACTGCTCGTCTATTTGATTGGAGCCGTTCTCTATTATGTTTTCAATCGCAAGACGCTGAAAAAAATTGCGAAGGGTGAAGAGGACGAAAAATGATCCAGGTCGAAAATCTCCAGAAGACTTATCGCTCGGGTTTTCTCCTGCGACCGAAAAAGGCGCTTTCGGGGGTGTCGTTCCGTGTTCCGAAAGGCGTCATCTACGGATTCATCGGCCCGAACGGTGCGGGGAAATCGACGACGATTAAACTTTTGACGGGACTTCTCCGCAAGGATTCGGGAAAGGTACTGGTCGCCGGGCGGGATCCTTCGGACGTGGAAAGCCGTCGTCATCTGGGATATTCGCCGGAACAGCCCTATTTTTATGACTATTTGACGGGGCGCGAGCTGATGCGTTTTTACGGAAGGCTTTGCGGACTTTCCGGAAAACTTCTGGAAGAGCGGGTTGATTGGGCGCTTTCCCTTTTGAATGCGAACAAGGATTGGATCAACCGGAGGCTTCGCACTTATTCGAAGGGAATGATGCAGCGCGTCGGCATCGCCCAGGCGATTCTTTCGAAGCCGGAGCTTTTGATTTTGGATGAACCGATGAGCGGCCTTGATCCCGTGGGCAGAAAAGATGTCCGCGAAGCGATCCTTTCGCTCAACCGGGAAGGTGTCACGGTCTTCTATTCGAGCCACTTGCTGTCGGATGTCGAAACGATCAGCCACCGTGTTGCGATGATTGTCGGCGGAAAAATCGTCCGCGAGGGAACGGTCGATGACTTTACGTCGAACGCTTCCGCGGAATACCACGTCCATGTCGCAGCGGACATCCCCGAATCGGATCTTCCGAACGGTGTCAAGCCTCAGGGAACGACTCCGCGGGAATGGGTCTGCCGGGATTCGCTTGCGCGCGACAGGTTCTTGGATTTTTGTCTTCGTTCGGGGCTTCCCGTGGAATGCGTCGAACATAAACGTCCAAGTCTCGAAGATGTCTTGACGGAGGAAATCGCTCGTGCAGAACATTAAGAACATCGGAATCATCGCTCTGAACACCTTTCGCGAATCGGTGCGGAACAAGATTCTCTACAACATCGTTTTCCTCGCGATTGCCCTTGCGTTCTTCAGCATCTTGCTCGGGGAATGGTCCGTCTTTGACCGTTCTTATGTGATAAAATCGACAACCCTCAGCATCATGTCGCTTTCGGGACTTCTGATTTCGGTCTTTGTCGGGATAGGCCTTGTCCAGAAGGAAATCCAGGGGAGGACTGTCCTGACGCTTCTTTCGAAGCCCATCAGTCGGGCTGTTTTCATCATCGGAAAGTATTTGGGCCTGCTTGCTGTCGTTGCGGTTCACCTCGTTCTGCTTACGTCGGTCTATTACGCGATTCTCGCATGGACGGGTTCAAATCCGACGCTTTCGCTCCTTTGGGCTGTCTTCCTGATTTTTTGGGAAATGGCGGTTGTCGTCGCGGTTGCTCTCCTGTTTTCGACTTTTTCTACGCCGGTACTTTCTGCGCTTTTTACGATAGGCGTCTATATCGCCGGACGGCTCTCGGATGAGCTGATGGAACAGGTGCGCTTTGTCCGTCGGATGGGAGAGGTGGAAGGTACGGAAAGCGTCGTGATGGAAAAGGCGGCGGAAATCGTCCATGCCGTTTTTCCCGGCCTGTATCGCTTTGACATCACGTCTTATGTCGTGCACGGTATCGCTCTTCCTTCGCACTATATCTTGTGGAATAGTTTGTACGCAATCGGCTATATCGGGGTTTTTCTCGCCATTTCTAGCTGGTGGTTTAGCCGCAGGGATTTTGTATGATGACAAGAAACCAGATAATGGCAAAGGTCCTCTTTTCGAACAACCTGGTCACAAAGGCGCAGATCCAGGAATTTTGGGACAGGATTGACGAATCGCACGATTTGGGAAGGATTCTGCTTGAAAACGGCATTCTCGATCAAACGACTTATGATGCAGTGGATTCCTATGTTCGGGAGCTGGAAGTCAAGCTGAATGCGGCGGAAAAGCCCAAGGCTCCGACCGGTTCTTCGTTCGAACGCCCGGCTCCGAAAGCTCCGACTCCCGCTCCGAGAACGGATCCGCTTACCGAAACGGCTCCGCAGACCGAACCCGCCGAAACTTCAATAGCCTTGGAAGGGAATAACCCCTACGGGCAAGCGAGTGCGACAAGTGTCCAGATTGAAAAAATCGCGGGGCTTGAGCAGACGAGTATCGCGCCGGTTGCCGTTCTCCAGACCGAAAATGAGGTTTCCGAATCGGAAAAAGCTCTGCCGGACCGCTTTGAAATCGAAAGCGGGGAAGGCTCAGTCGAAATTCCGGAGCGCCTTTCGACGGAAAATTCCCTTTCGCAAATTCTCGCCTTTGCCAGAAAGCATGATGCAACGGACGTCTATCTTTCCGAAAAATCCCGGATCGCGATCCGCATCTTTGGAAAGCTGGTCTATGCAAGCGACGCTTCTTGCGATGCTTCGAGGCTTTCCGCTTTTCTCTCCGAAGCGAAAAGCGGCTTTGCGGATGGATACGAACCCGCGGTGGGAGTGGATTTCTGCAAGTCTTTCGCCCTTTCGGGAGCTGGCCGAAACCGCTTGACGGTTACGTGGAACGAAACGGTTCCCGCACTTTCTATCCGTCTGATCTCCTCGACAGCGATTTCTTTTGAAAAATTGTACCTGCCAGCGCTCTGTGAGGATTTCTTAAATCTTTCGAACGGGCTCGTGCTAATCGCCGGCTCTTCGGTAAGTGGACGTTCGACAACGCTCGGAGCTTTTGGCGAAGCGATTCTGGACAGCAGGGATATTCTCCTGGAAACGGTCGAAAAACCGATTGAACGCGTGCTCCGGAGCGATCGTGGAATGGTTCTTCAAAAGGAAGTCGGATTGCATGTTCGCTCCGGGATCGAAGCGGTTCGGGAGGCGGTCTGTGCAGGGGCGGATGTCGTTCTGTTCGACCATCTGGAATCTCTCGACGAGCTTTGGGAGCTGTTGCGCGCGGCTTCTTCGGGCGTTCTGGTTTTTGCCGTAACGACGGGAAACGATATCTATGGCCTGCTTTCCCGCTTGCTTTCCGAAGCAGGGGAGGGAGAAGAGGAACTGGCACATGCGTTATCGGACGAATTGAAGGGAGTTGTCGTGCAGCATCTTCTCCCTGTAATCGAGGGCCAGGGTTGGGTTCTTGCCGTGGAAGCCTTGAAAGTGACCGCTTCGGTTTCGGATATTATCCGCCAGAAGGAACTCGCCCGGCTGCCTCAAGCGATAATGTCTAAAGACCAGGGACTTTCGCTCGACGATTCCCTGCAAAATCTAGTGGATTCGGGATTTATCCGCGGAGAAGATGCTTGGCGGCATTCCTTGAACCGGCGCCGTTTTGCCGCTTACCGTCCGGGCAAATAGGAAATAGAGTATGGCAAATTCTTTAGATAGCGTTCTGGAATACGCTTTGCAAGTCGGAGCGGTAGATTTGATTTTAGCCGAAGGTTTTATTCCGGCGCTTCGCATCGCGGGTCGCGTGAGGAATATCCCGAATGCGGAAAAGCTCTCTTTTGGCGAACTGGAAAGTTTTTTCGGTCCCCTGGTCGGGGAAAGCGGCTCGTTTTGCGGCGGACCTTGGGCGAAATCGGAATGGCGTGTGCGTTATTCTCGTGAAGCTTTTGGCAAAGTAGCCGTTTTGCGGCCTGTCGGAATGGACGCTCCGGAGCTCTCCGCACTGGCGTTCCCCGCGGTGGCGATGAGCCTGCTTGGCGCGGACTCCGGGCTCGTTCTGTTTGCAGGGCCAAAGCTTTCGGGAAAGACGATGACCGCATCCGCTTTCGTTTCGGAACTTTGCTCAAGGAGAACGCTCCGGGCAAGCCTCTTGGATGCGCACCCCGAATATCGGATCCGGACGGGGGAATGTCTTGTCGTGCGGAAACGCGCCAAGGTTTCCGTAGAAGATGAAATTCTGCAGGGAATCCGATCGGGGACAGACCTGTTCTGGCTCGGGGACTTAGACGATAAAGCCTTGTTCCCTGCTCTCCAGGCCGTCGCTTCGGGAGCATTGGTCGTCGCCACATACACCGCCGGTTCTGCGCGGGACGTCCTGGCTTATCTTTCTTCAAGCTCTTGTGAAAACAGGAAGTTCGTCCGGGCTTCTCTCGCGGCGAACCTCCGGGCCATCGTTACCCAAAGGCTTGTCCTTGCCGACGATAGAAAGTCTTTTGTTCCGGTGTGGGATGTCCTTGGCGTCGATTCGGGTATCGCTCCGCTAATCGTCTCGGGCGAGTTTGAAAAGATCTTTGAATCGCCGAAAGCCTAGTCCGGGATAGCGATGCGCCTTTTCAGGAATATCTGGATTCCTCTTCTCGCATTTCTGACGCTTTCCTTTGCTGATGGCGACTCCCTGCTTTTCCAGAAAAAAGCGGTTCCGTTTTCCAAGACGGTTCTTTATCTGGGGGGAGGAAGCCGTTCTCCTTGGTATTCGCTTGGCGTTCTGTATGCGGTGCGGGATTATCGCATTCCGGTGGATTCTGTGGTCGGAACTTCGTGGGGAGCCTTTGTCGGTTCGCTCTGGGCATCGGGTTTTGAACTCGATGAAATCCAGCGGATTTTAACCGATACGCTTTTTGTCTCGCAGGTTTTGCCGCAAACGCCAGAACGGCGATGGCCCAACTTGCCGGTTGCTTTTTCGGGGGCGCCAGCGCTTGCGTTTCGCTTTGCCTTTTTCGGGGATTCGGCTGGACGTGCCAGGTTGCGGCCCAAATCATTGGAAGTTGATAAAGCTTTTCTGGAAAAGTCGCTCTTTCGGCTTCGGCTGCAAGAGGCTTTGACCCGGACGGATTCTTCTGCGATTTCTTTTTCCGCGCTTTCCTGTAAAGCAGGAGAGCTTGAACCTTCGACGGTGATGGAGGCGCTACCGTTTTCGGAAACTTCGGGCGAAAAATGCCCGTTTTTTTTCCCGGATGATTCGTCTGCATTTTCAATCTATGTCATGGCCTACCCGGTTCGGGAAGACGGTTTTGGGGAAGATCCGTTTGCCGTAGCGGGATTCCAAAACGCCTTGAAATTTTTCCGCACCCAAAAAGATTCGGGGAGACATCTGGTCGTGGTCCGTCCCCATTCGCTTGCCGAAGCTTCTCCGCTTGGATGGATGCAGGCGGGATATT
>JBNMGX010000096.1:0-7495 GCA_050872465.1 Hallerella sp. | reverse complement strand
GTTTTAACCAGAAGGAGGTCATGATGAAAACTTTCAGTCTTTCGTTTTCGGGGCTTTGTTCCGCGGCGTTTTTCCTCGCCGCTTGCGGCGACGATGTTACCAAGGTAAGCAACGTGACGAACGAGGTGACGGGAATCGAGGTTGTCGCATCGGCGGATTCGCTCGGCAAGTGTTCGGCGGAACGCTCGGGCGAGATGATGTTCGCGCAAAAGGAAAACGCGGTCTATGTGTGTGCGGATTCCGCTTGGCAAAATGTTTCCTCGGCGGGCAAGGACGGTGTTGATGGGGCGGACGGTGCCAAAGGCGAAGATGGCAAGGATGGTGAAAACGGCAAAGACGGAAGCTCGTGCGTCGTATCTCAGCTTTCCGACAGTTCGGGCTACAAGGTTGTCTGCGGTGGGGATTCCGTTGGGGTGATTTTCAACGGAAAAGACGGCTTGGACGGCAAGGACGGCGTCGATGGTGCGGACGGTGCCAAAGGTGAAGATGGTGAAGGTTGCTCGCTTACGGATAATGGCAACGGCACCTTGACGCAGGTCTGCGGAAAAGATTCGGTTACTTTGTACAAGGCGTTTTGCGGAGAGAATCCGTATGACCCGGAAAAGAGCGTCTGCGACCATCGCGACGGGCAGGTCTATCGGACGGTTCAAATCGGCGGGCAAACCTGGATGGCGCAGAACCTGAATTACGCGTATGAAGCCTCGACGGCGAAAAGCTTTTGCTACGGCGATTCGAAAGATTCCTGCGAAAAATATGGACGGCTCTATATGTGGTCCGCAGCGATGGATTCGGCGGGCGTCTTTGGCGAGAGCGGGGAAAATTGTGGTGACGCTGTCGCCTGTTCTCCGTCCGCAGTCGTTCGCGGTGTCTGCCCCGAAGGCTTCCACTTGCCGGATACTTCGGAATGGAATTCCCTCGAAGCCTTTGTGCAGGAAAACAACGGCGGGAAAAGCGTCGCTCTGAGCCTTAGGTCGCAAAGCTGGGTGAAAAACGACGAGGCCGGTCTAGACCTCTTCGGGTTTAACGCGCTTCCGGCTGGAAACCGAAACAAGGATGATGAATTTATCCGAGCCGGCGGATATGCCATATTCTGGACTGCGACAACGGTTGACGGTGCGACAAACGGATCCTTTTGCCGCTACCTGAAGGATGGCGATGTCGATTTGCTCCGGGATACCCCTTTGAAAAAGAACGCCTTCTCGATCCGCTGCGTCCGGGATTGAAAATCTGGTTTTTAGATAAACTTTCAAAATCTTTTGAAACCGCTTCGGCATTTGTCGGAGCGGCTTCATCGTTTTAAGATGCGGCTTTGTGTATTGTGAATTCGCATACATGGACATTTGAAAACATTTTGCCGCTTGTGGATGCGCTTTCATAAACCGCAGTGGGTGTTTTGACGTTTGCGGAAACGGTTTCTAAAACAAAAGAGAACGTTTTGGCATTTGCCGAAGCGGCTTCTTCGATATTTGGAACGGCTTTGTCGTTTGTGAAAACCGATTCTTTGCGTTTTGTCGGCGATACGGAGAAATCTGCGGACGGCTTTCTGACATATTTCGGAAGATTTCCGGATGATTGTCATTTTTGTGTGGAATCGTTTCCGCTCGGCTGCTGGCGAGAAAGCGTTTATTTATTCCACGGTGGAATAAGGTTTTTCCATTTATCTTTTGAAAGGGCGCTCCGTCGCCTTTGCCTGCAGGGAAAAATCTTTTTGTAATCCGCTGTTTACATACAAACGAACATGACAGAATCTTTACGACTTTTTAGAAAAATTTGTGTGTATCTTGAAACCAATGACGGAACGTGTCCGGCAGATTCACTGGAACGGAAACCTTAAATGGAGGATATCCCCATGAAAAACATCAAGCGGATCAGCTTCGAACGCCTTACGAACAAGGACTTCCACGGATTCCATCTCGAAGTGGCGAAAATCGCCGCCTCGATAAGTCTGAAGGATGTTCGGGCGAGGCTCGAAACCTATAACGATTTGATTCGTCGGTTTTCCGACTACACGACGAGTTCTTCGGAAAGCCTTGCGCTCAGGGAGGTTTCCCGCCTTTCGGACGAGCGTCTCCGCGCCTTTTTCCTTTTCCGCAACTACGCGAAAGTGCTCAAGGATTCGACGGACGATGTCGAGGCTTCCTTGGGGCTTTCCATCTGGAACGAGGTCAAGGGCTTCGGGAAAATCTCCGTCATTAGCCGAAACCAGGTCACTTCCGTTGTTACGTCGGTCGTGCAAAATGTCGGGAAGATTGTCGGACGGGAAGCTTTTGCGGAAACTTATGCGTCGAGCGAACTGGAACGGCGTTTCGAACGTCTGAAAAAAGCCCAGCAGGCTTTTTCGGCGGCGAACCTGTCGCTTTTCGATGAACGCAAAATCCGCAAAGAGGATTCTACGCCGCGGATTCGCAAGGAATGCGAGGATGCTTTCCGCATGCTCGTGAACTATGCGCTATACAATGCGTCCGAAAAGGGAGACGGAAACTGCGATGCGTTTATCGACAAGGTAACGCGCTCATCGCCGGTTGTTCTTCCCTGTACCGGGCCCGCTCTCGCCGTCGGAAACGCATGGCGCAGAATGCGGAAATCCGTATTGAGTCCGATGCCGCCTAGGTTCAAGGCTCGCTAATTTCCAAGCTCCGCTTCGCTTGATGCGGGGCTTTTTATGTGAAAAATTTTGGTTAATCCGCTTTTTCCGATAAAATGAATTACTTTTGTTAAATGAAATTTAAACTTTCTTTCTTTTTGATGCTTTTGGTTTTGACGGACGTGCCTTTTGCGGTTTCCGTCTATACGTTGGATGAACAGTTTTATCAGCCAAATCAAACCCTTTTGCGTTTTCGGATTGAAAATAATTCGGATGACACTTTAAAAGGTGTTGAACTCCGCTACCGGGTTGTACAGGATTCCTCAGACATTGCGGATCCGGAATTTTACTATCTGCCTAACGGGATTGCTAGTTGGACATTTGAAGATTCCGTTTCGGCTACATTGGTGGTCTATTTTCCAAATTTGGTGCTTTATCCGGGAGATACGCTTGGTGGAACTTCTGGCTTTGCTGTCGGTTTACACCGGAAGGATTGGAATACATGGACAAAGGCGGACGATCCCTCCCAACCCAAATCGAATTATTTTTCTCTTGCTGAAAATGTGGAAGTTCTTTCTGGAGGTAAATCGCTTATGTTGGGTACCGGGAAAATTACAGGTTGCCCTGTTTTGCAGTTTGTTGAATTTCAGAAGGATACCGTTTCACTTCATATTTTGCAACAATTGGATGGAGACGTTTCGACCGTTGAAATCAAGAATCATGATGGAACGGTAATCGAGATAGATTTAAATGAAGCTTCTGTGGATTCGCTTGGACAAAAAATTTGGCGAGGCTTCTTGCCTGTTCAAGATTCGACAAACCGTCGAGGTGAGGTGTCTGTTGAATGTAAGGGAAATCTTCTTGCGTACTTTGCTTATGGATGGAAACCTGCCAATGCGGCTCGGGCTGTAGAGGTGAATCTTTGGGAATCAAAAGAGTCTTTTGTCAAGGCCGATTTTGATATGGGGTTCAATCAAGGTTTGAGCGAGGGGCAACGTCTTGCTTTGCAAAGGGACTCGGCTGGAAATTTTATGGATGCCCGTTATACGGCAAACTGGAAATTTTATCGTTCTTGGGAAAGACCGGGTGAAAATTTAATGCCCATTATTTTGTCTTCGCCATTGATGCAATATGACGAAAGCGATATTGATTCCATCTCTTTGGAATGGAGCCCTGTCGAGGGCGCGGATTGGTACCATCTGATTGTACTTCGGGATTCCTTGGTCGGGGATTCCGTGGTGTTTACCGATACGACCGTTTCGTTATTTACCGAACGAACTTCTGTAAAAATTCCTGTCCTTGCTGCAGGGAACTATTTATGGTTTGTAGAACCACTGCACGAAGTTGCGATGGATGATGAGAGGGAGGGGGAGGAGTACTATGTTATTTCGGGTGATGATGAAATAGCGGAATGGAGTGGCGGAGGAAATTACCCTGTATTTCAACGGTCTTGGTGGAGGAAAGTGGTAAAGTGGTCAAAAACCACGGTGAAGCGGGCCGCAAAACATTTTGCACCGGTCACATATTCCCTGATTTATGGAGAAAACGCTTTTTCGAATACCTGGTCGTCCATCAAGAATCATGCAAATCCTTTTGGCTTCCTTCAGATTTTCCTCCACCAGGAAACACTCTATATGTCGAGAAATGACGTCAAAAAGGATATGACATGGTTAAAAGATGTATATGTAAAAAATTATGTCTATACAAAAAATCCATCAAAAGTAGATGAATTGCTTTCTAATAAGTGTTTTGGGAAGAATGCTTTTTGTGCGATGAAGGATTCCAGGATGCTTGCCGACAGATGGGGAGCAGGGTTTAACGTGGCTAACTGGAACAAGCTATCTCTTAAGAATAGTAATAAAGCTGTCGAAAATCGTTGTTGGTTGACAATGGCACAGATGCTTAACCACTATAAAGGCGGAAATATGGCGTCCGACGAAATTCTTTATCGTGTTCGAGGTGGTTTTGGGAATACGGACGGCGGGGGCGCAATCGAGACGATGCAGGCGGTAAACTATGCATTGAATCAAAGTATATGGAATCGAGCGACCTATACGGCTATAAAAAATTCGTACGAATCCAATGGTATCTTCCCGTCAGTCGATGGCTGGTTTGTCGGTACGCCTTTACTCCATACGATTATCACAACGATTGAGATGGGAAATGTTATCGGTGTATCCCAGCTTAATGGCGGGGCGAATGGAGCGCATTCCATGGTTTTGGATGGTTACAAGATTACAAACAATGGAAGCGTCTATGTCCACTTGCTGAATACAGATAATCTCGGTAATTCCGAGTGGCGGTATTATTGCAGTGTGGCGTTTTTTGGACTCGATGCGCTAATCAGGGCGATTGCCAATGGAATCGGTAATGTGATTGATATGGTTGCTGGGACGAATATCGGTGGCGACCTGTTCTTTTCTTATTATATACCGCCTCTTTATGCAAAGGGAAGAAATGCGGACGTTCGTGTATTTGTCGATTCGGATGGGGACGGTATTATGGATATCGATGAAAACGAACGCTTTGGAACCGATGCGTCAAAAGCGGATTCTGATGGAGATGGAATAGAGGATTTCCGGGAAATTCTCGATTACAAGTTGTGCGAGACAAAAAATGATTATTATATGCCCTTTGTCTTTGATGGAACGGGTGTTTCTACCCAACCGGTCAATATTCCCCAGATGTCGTACATCTTGCAATCAGATTTTGACGGAGATGGGCTGCATGTGGCGATAGATCCCGATTCGGACGGAGACGGTTTTTGCGATAACCAGGAAAGCGGATATATCGGTAATTTCAGCAAGTATAATTGTAGCCGTTTTGACGCAACCAAGTATCCCGAAGGTGTAAAGCCTCTTTGCAAAGATTATTCGGCTGCTCTTCTCGCTAAGGAAAGTCTTCGATTGAACGATCGAACGAATTGTGTGTCGCTAAATGGTTCGCTATGTCCTGTTGTTTCCTTTGGCGGTGATTTTAGTGGAGAATATGGAGTAAGTCTTGGTGCCGATGCTAGGGTGGGAACCGTGTATTCATACAAGTCTGTCCTTTTGCGGGATCGGGCTGTTGTACAGGGAAATCTGGAAACGGCGAATTCCGTAGTGCGGCAGAGTTCGACAGCTGTTGTTGCTGGACGGGTAATTGAAAATTCGACACGGGGAAAGATTTATGAAAATGTCTATTCTTCGTTTCTAAATACCGCTGTATTGGGCTACGATGATTTCTCGATTACATCCCATCGGGTTGTCAATACCGGGGAACTTCTCTATTCGGGAATTTTTGGGTTGGCTTCAGGGCATGTCGATTATACTTTTAATTCGGGTTCAGAACTAAAGTTTAATGTCGCTGGAAGTTTGTTTGCCGGTTCTCTAAAATTTCAACATGGTGCCAAGCTGAATGTTCCGGCAAATGGCGTGACTTTTTATGTGGGAAACGATTTCCTGTGGAACGGTTCTCTTGTGACGGATGACATGGTGGCGGCTGCCCGGAAAATTAAGGTTTATTATTATGGAACGGAAAGAGTGTATATCCATGCAAATTTTGCAGGAACGATTGTTGCGCCAAATGCGGAAGTTGTAATCGGCCAGTCGGGGAAATATTATTTTGGAGCAATCTACGCTAAGAAAATCGTTGTCCACCAAGACACAAAGGTAACTTGGGTTCCTTTTGAAGAAACCCAGCCGATGCTTGTTGATAATTTTGTAATACCGGGTGTTCCTTTCTATGCGGTAAATTTTTTTGAGGAAAGATAGGTCGGTGAAAAAGCTTTTGAGTATCGTTTTTGTGATTCTTGCTTTGGCGGGATGTTATTGGACGGAAATGGAGTGTTTTCCTTCTGACAAATTCATTCGCATTAATTTTATGTCTCGTGACAACTTTGACAGCATCTCCTTTTACTTGGAAAATCGCAAAGTCTGTACAAAAGGAATTGGAGAGGCTTATCGCAATATAATATGTCGTATATCCAGCGAAAACAATTATTTCTCCGATATGCCATTCAGTAACGATTCGCTCAGTAAATGTGTACTTTCGGAAGAATTTCCGCTATGGCATCATTTTGAATGTACATTGAAAAAGGAAGAGGAATGGAATAACTCGATAAATACAACTGTTTATATTTTTAGAAATAATAAAATCGATTCTTTGAGTATTCCTGTTCAATTGGCAGGAGGAAATCATTTTAACCTTATTTCGGAACAAGATACGGCAAGGTGGTATCGTTATACCGAAATGACCTTGAAGGCTTATTTCGATTACTTCGGACCGGGGGAGTCATGGGAAAGGCTTGGGTGCTTTAATGGTTATTGTGTCGCTTCTTTGCCAATTGTCGAGGAGGAGTATTGCTTTGACAAGTAGAGGTGTTGGTCGGTGAAAAAGCTTTTGTGTGGCGTTTTCTGTTTTTTTTAAGCGCCGGCCCTCGCTAAAAGGCATACAAAATCCGCGCTGCGGATGAAATCTTCCTGGTGCTCGATGGCTATCACCGTGTGGCCGTTTTTGCAGAGTTCCCGGATGAGTTCGATCATCTGGTCTATATCTTTTTTATGAAGGCCGCGTGCCGGTTCGTCGAAAAGGAAAAGCGTGTTGGGAAACTTGGCGCGGGAGAGCGCCTGGGACAGCTTGAGCCGCGCCGCTTCGCCACCGGAAAGGTGCGTTGTCGGTTGCCCGAGCCGCAGGTAGCCGAGGCCCGTGCGGACAAGGGGATTCAGGCGGTCGGTGAATTTGTGCGAAAAGCTGAAAAGGTTTGCCGCCCGCTCCACGGTCAAGTCCAGGATGTCCGCAAAGGAGAGCGTCTTGTAGCGGATCTCGAGAATTTCGTCGCGGAACCGCTTTCCGCCGCAGACCGGGCATTCCGATTCCTCGTAGCCCGAAGGATCGCGGAGAACGCCTTCTCCCTTGCATGTTTCGCAACGT
>JBNMGX010000095.1:0-7504 GCA_050872465.1 Hallerella sp. | reverse complement strand
TCCATATCTTTACCTATAACTTTATGGTTTGCGTGCTCGCTATTTTGATGATGGTTTTCGGGCTGACTTTTGTCATCCATTTGCAGAGGAAGCGGACGATTTTTCAGAAGTGGAAAAGACGGGGCGTTTTGCGGCGAGAATTGTAGAATTTGTTCGGTTTCCCATGATACAAGAGGCTCGTGGCATTTTTATGCTGCGAGCCTTTTTTCAAAAGCTATCATTGATTCAAAACGAGGATAAGATGAACTTTTGTAAAATAGGAATACTCTCTTCTTTTTTCGCATTGCTTCTCGGTTGTTCCGATGAGCAGAAAACAAAATCGGTCATCGTGTATTTTTCGCAGACAGGGACGACAAAGACTGTCGCACATGAAATTCAGAAAAATACGGGCGCTGATATGGTGGAACTTGTGCTGGAAAATCCATACCCTTCGACGTATGACAGTACGATTCAGCACGTCAAGCGGGAGCGGGAAGCGAAGCGATGGCCTAAGCTCCTTCAGGCAAAAATGAATCTGGCAAAATACGATACGGTGTTTCTCGGCTATCCGATTATGTTCGGAACTTTTGCTCCGCCGATTTATACGTTCCTGGATTCGAACGATTTAAACGGAAAAGTTGTGGCTCCGTTTTGCACGTATGGAAGTGGAGGCTTGAAGAATAGCGCGAAGGAATTGAAACATCTTGTTCCGGGAGCAAAGGTGCTGAATCCTTATGGCATTGCGCACAAACGAATTTCCAAGGCACCGGAAGAAGTGCATCGCTTTTTATATTCCCTTTCTGCGGAAGAGGGGGACGAAATGGTCGGTGCCTATTCGGAATGGCGCTCTTTGACGCATGAGGACTCAACCGTATTTGCCGAGGCGACTGCGGATTACGCCTACTTGCATCTTTCGCCGAAGAGCGTAAAGTCCCAAGTCGTCGCTGGAACAAATTATGTTTTTCTGTGCGAGATGAAAGGCCCGGACGGCATCCCTGCCGAGGCTCGTGTTCTGATTTTTGAACCGCTTCCCGGGCAGGGTTCATCGGAAATGATTCGCGTCGATCGTTAGCGGGCTTCGTTCCGCTTGGGCTTGTATTTCGCCCAGATGGTTCCCTGCTTCATTTGTCTGCAACTTGCCAGTTCCAGCTGAATGGGGCTTGTGGATTCCGAAAGACCATCGAAAAGATTTGGTTCTCCCGTTCTGCCGTCGATTCCCGGAGCGATCATCACGCTGATTTCATCGATGAGATTTGCCGAGAGGAACGCGCCGTTGATGCGCCCGCCTCCGACGACGGCGAGCCTTTTGACATTAAATTTTTCGGCGAGAATTTCGACTGCCTGCGCAAGGTCGATGCGTTCCTTGCCGCAGACGATGTAGGAATATCCGATGCTTTCGAGGTATTTCAGGTAGGCGGAAGATGCCTGTTCGCTCAGAAGGCAGAGCCTGTTTTCCGATGAGTTTGCGGGATAGGTAAGGGTTCCTTTTGTATCGACGAAAATCTGGTAGCCGCCTGGTGCAGTTTTGTGAAAGCATTCTTTTCCGACGAAAAAATCGTTCTGTGTAAAGTCATCGGGAAGCGCGTAGTGCATTTTGACCGTTGTCCGCCCTTCGAGCGTGCTGTCGCATTCCAGGCTGTCGAGGGCCTCGTAATAATCGTCGGTTCCGATTTTTTCGGTCATGGAACAGTCGATGCGTCCGTCGAGGGACATCATCATGTGGCAAATGATTTTTGGCTTCATATCGGGAAAGTTAAATAAAAAATTCTATCGTTGGACATACAAATAGACAGGTGCCACGATGAAAAAAGCTTTGATCGCTCTTGCTTTTGGTACTTTTGGCCTAGGTATTGCGGAATACGTAATGATGGGCATTCTTCCTTTTATCGCCGGGGATTTTCGGGTCAGCATTCCGCAGGCGGGACATTTGATTTCCGCATATGCTCTTGGTGTCTGTGCCGGTGCGCCGATTGTCGCCGTGTTTGCGCGAAAGTTGCCGCTGAAACGCATTCTGTATCTGCTTGTCCTTGTGATGCTCTTGGCGTCTTTTGCGATGGCTCTGTGCACGCGTTTTGAATGGATGCTTGTATTCCGCTTTTTGGCCGGGATGCCGCATGGAGCGTATTTCGGCGTCAGCAGCATTGTGGCGGATAGGCTTTCCAAGGAGGGAAATTCGACGTTTGCCGTTGCCGTCATGTGTTCGGGAATGACCGTTGCGAACCTGGTCGGCATTCCGCTCGGAACTTTCTTGACCGGAATTTTTTCCTGGCGGCTCGTGTTTGGCTTTTCGGGGATTTGGGATATCGTGACGTTGGTTGTCATCGCCCGCTGGATTCCGAAAATGGATGCGCTTCCAGACAGCGGCCTGAAAAGGGAATTCAGCTTCTTGAAAAACTTGGCTCCTTGGCTTTTGATTTTTGCGACGATGCTCGGCAATGCGGGAGTCTTTTGCTTTTACAGCTACGTTTCCCCGACGCTTACCGAGCTTGCGAAAGTTCCGGTTTCCTGGCTGTCGGGCATGATGGTCCTTTCGGGGGCGGGAATGGTTGTCGGGAACCTTTTGGGCGGAAAGCTTTCGGACCGCTTTGGAAAAGGCAGAACGTGCCGCGGGCTGGAAATGGCGATTTACATCTGCCTCGTCCTGATTTTCTTGACAGCTCATCTTGCCTGGTGCCTGATCCCGCTGATGTTTATCGCTTGCGGCTGTCTTTTTGCCGTTTCGTCTCCGCAGCAGCTTCTGCTTTTGCGCTTTAGCGAAGGCGGTGAACTGATGAGCGGTGCGATGGTGCAGCTAGCGTTCAATCTGGGAAATGCCGTGGGAGCGTGGCTTGGCGGCTTGCCAATCGTGGAAAGTAATCCTGCAACGTATCATTATCCGGCGGCGATCGGGGCGGTTCTTGAGGCTCTTGGCGTTGTCTGTTACTTTGTCTTTTGTCGAAAGTTCGGAACTTCACGCTCGGAAAAATAGCGCTCTCGGTTGTCGATTTCCGGATTGTATTTTTTGAAACTTCGGGTGAATTGCTATCTTTCGGATACATTTTTAGGCCGAAAGGCGAGGAGTGCTTGGATGGCGACATTCGTAATGGTTAACGGTATTCCTGGAAGCATGGGAAGAATCGTCGCGGAAACGTGTGTGGAACGCGGATTGGACTTGGTGCCGTATTCTTTGACGGGCGAGCAAATCGTTGAAAATGAGTCCGAAGTGGCTGGGAAAAAAATCCAGCTGTTGAAGCCTTCGAATCGCGAAGCGAAAATTGCGGAAGTTCTCGCCGCCTATCCGGGACTCATCGCGGTTGATTTTACGCATCCGACTGCGGTCAACGAAAACGCCGAGTTTTATGTCGCTCACCGGATTCCCTTTGTAATGGGAACGACCGGCGGTGACCGGGAAGCCCTGAAAAAACTGGTGCTGCAAGCGAACCATCCGAGCGTCATCGCTCCGAACATGGCAAAGCAGATTGTAGCGTTCCAGGCGATGATCGAATGGCTTTCGGAAACGTTCCCGACGGCGTTCGACGGTTATAAACTCTCCATTGTGGAAAGCCACCAGAAGACGAAGGCGGATACGAGCGGAACGGCGAAAGCTGTCGCCAAGTCCTTTGAAAAGATGGGACTTGAATTTGATGAAAGCCAAATCGTCAAGATTCGGAACGACAAGGACTCGATGGAAAAAATGCACGTTCCTGCGGAATATCTTTCGGGGCACGCTTTCCACACCTATGCGCTCGACAGCGCTGACGGAACTGTCCACTTTGAATTTCGTCACAATGTCTGCGGGCGGAAAATCTATGCGGAAGGTTCCGTAGATGCCGTGAATTTTCTCGCCGGGGAAATCGCAAAAGGAAAGGCCCGCCCGTTTGACATGATGGATGTTCTCCGCTCTGGCAAGATGCGATAATTTTTGGAATTTTTATGTCTCCTCTTATTTTTGATATTTTGGAACGCCCGCGTCGCAACCGGAAAAGTGCGACGGTTCGGGATTTGGTCCGCGAAACGGAACTTTCGGTGAAGGATCTGGTCTATCCTGTTTTTATCATGGAAGGCTCCGGAAAGGAAGATGCGATTCCGTCGATGCCCGGGATGACGCGGAAAACCGTCGATGTACTTTTGAAGGAAGTCGAAGAGTGCGTTTCGCTCGGAGTTCGGGCGATTGCGCCTTTTCCGTCGATTGAAGAATCTAAGAAAGACCGATTCGGTTCGGAAAGCTACAATCCCGACGGACTGGTCCCGACCTGCGTTCGCGCGGTAAAGGAAAAGTTTCCCGATGTCGTCGTGATGACAGATGTCGCGCTCGATCCGTTCAACAGCGACGGACACGATGGCATTGTCGCGGAATCGGGAGAAATCCTGAACGATGAAACGGTCGAAGTTCTTTGCAAGATGGCGGTTTGCCATGCGAAGGCCGGTGCGGATTTTGTCTGCCCGTCCGACATGATGGACGGTCGCATTGGAGCGATCCGAAAAGCGCTTGACGCGGAAGGGCTTTTGAATACGTCGATTCTTGCCTACAGCGCGAAGTACGCTTCGGCGTTTTACGGGCCGTTCCGCGACGCTCTGGATTCCGCACCAAAAGCCGGAGACAAGAAAACCTACCAGATGGATCCGGGAAACCGTATCGAAGCGATCCGCGAAGTTGCGCTAGACATCGCCGAGAGCGCGGATGTCGTGATGGTGAAACCCGCTTGTTACTATCTGGATGTCTTGCGGGAAGTGGCGAACTTTTCGAAGGTTCCCGTCGCGGCTTACCAGGTGAGCGGGGAATATGCGATGCTTTGCGCTGCAGCGGAAAACGGCTGGCTCGATCGGGACCGTGTGATTCTCGAAAGCCTAACGGGAATCAAGCGCGCCGGAGCGAAGATTATCTGGACTTATTTTGCAAAGGAAGCGGCTCGCCTGCTTTCGGGGAAATTTTAAAATGCGAATGTTGAAAATTTCATTGGGACTTGCGCTTTTGGCTTCGAACCTCTTTGCCGTTCCACCTCGGACGTGGGATGCGATTTTCCAGGCGGAAGGTCGCGGCGAATACGAAAGCGTGCCGATTGTCGGGCAGGTCCGTTTTTACAACTACGAATATTACGGCGAAAAGCAACCCGTTTCGTTTGCCGTCAAGGGCGAAAACTTTGACTTTGTCGTATCGGGCGAGATGAAGGTCGCCGCGGACACGATTGAAAACAAGCGCTTTTACGGCGAATGCAACAAGACAAAGGAAGCGTGGGTTTCGTATATCGAAGGCCCGAAAAAATTTGGCAAGGAAGAACTCGTCGCAGACATCAAGGGCGTCGATATCGCTTGCGGCGACGAACTCTATGCGCTTCGCAATCTGAAGGTCAAGTTCAAGAATCCCGCAGCCCAAAAGTGGTGGAAGCAGAACCTGGAACAGTCGGACAGGCGGCGCCGGGACATGCTCGCCGATTTTCGCATTGAGGAACAGGAACATTTTGCGGAAGTCAAGCGCAACTCGGGAGCGATTACGGATGTTCGCGACGGGCAGGTCTATCGGACGATTAAGATCGATGGTCGCACATGGCTTGCCCAGAACGTCAATTACAATATTCCGGGCGAATCCTGGTGCTATGACGACAAGGATGTGTATTGTAACCGTAGCGGACGGCTCTATACGCTTGAAGGCGCACGAAAGGCTTGCCCCAAAGGTTTTCACTTGCCGCGTGATCGCGAATGGCAGGATATGCTGACCGGGCTTACGGGTTGCTATGACGGTGTCCAGAAATGCGGGGCGTTTGCAACGAAGCTCAAGGCGCGCTCGGGTTGGCAGGGCGGCGGCGGAACGGATGAGTACGGCTTTACTGCTTTCGGTTCCGGACGCAGGGAGGTTCTAGGCCGCGGATTCCGCTATGTCGAAATGGGCGAATATACCGCATTCTGGAGTTCCCAGAACGGTCGGAACGAAACGATTTGGATTTGGGTGCTCGGTCGGATGGGCGACAACATGGTTCGGGAACTCGCACCGAACAAGGATAATGCCTATTCGGTCCGTTGCATCGACGGCGACTAATTAAATTCTTAGGAGGATATCGATGAAAAAAATTTACCTGGTTCTTTTCGCTTTTACGCTCGGGCTTTCCGCTTGCGGAGATTCTTCGAGTTCGTCCGAGGAAAATCCCGGAGCCTCGATTCTCGATACCGAAAAGCAGACGATTACGATCTATTCGCCTGTGTGTAAGCTTGTCGAGGGAAAGGCTTCTTTCGATGCTTGCGGGGACTCGTCGGTTTCCACTTATTCCGTGGCAGTCGGCGACACCTTGTTTTTACAATCGGAGGATGGTGAAAAATTTGTGTTTGTCGGAAAAAATGGCGGCTCGGTCTTTGGCGAGTGGGAAGCCGTTGTCGATTCGGATTTGGGAGTAAAAGCCCGGTTGGACATCTCCGAGGATTCCGTTGAACGGAGCATCGATTTCAGCGAGGTATGCTTTGCGGAAAAAATCGCCGATAGTTTGATGTCTTTGTACGCCGATTCTATTTTGTTCGAGGCAAATGTCGAAGACTGCGAACATTTTACGCTGGATGCTTCGATGGGAGAAATCTCGATCTCGTTTGATTTTACGGTATCGATTACGGAAAATATCCAGGAAATTTCCTATACGACGGAAAGTTCGCTCCCCTTGTTTGACGGCTTGTCCTGCTCGACGACTACATTTAGCGGGGATGTGACGGAAGATCTCTGTACAGAGGAGAATCTGAATGAAGACTATATTTCAAGCGATGGCCTGGAATTTTCGCAAACCATCCAGGAAGGGGACGGCTGTCTGGATGATTTAAATCTCTTTGACGATTTGGAAGAAGAATCCGAATAACAGTAAAATTTTCCCTGTCGAAGGAAATTTTTAACTGGAAAATTTTTGAAAGCAAAAAGTCTCCGCTTTGCGGAGACTTTTTAATAGCCGTTTTTTTTTGACTTAGCCGAGAACTTTCTTTTCGAAATCGCCCATGACGCGGACGAGTTCCTTGACGCCTTCGAGCGGCATTGCGTTGTAGAGGCTCGCGCGGAATCCGCCGACAGAACGGTGGCCCTTGAGCTGTTCGAGTCCCTGTTCTTTGGCGAAGGCGAGAAATTCCTTCTGCAAGGCGTCGGTCTTGGAGGGATCGACGGCTCCGCTGCGGAATACGAACGGAATGTTCATGCGGGAACGGTCTTCTTTGGCTGCGGTTCCCATGAAGAGCTTCGAATTGTCGAGGCAGTCATAGAGAAGTCCGCTTTTCTGGATGTTAATCTTTTCCATTTCCGCGATGCCACCGTTTGCGTCGAGCCAGTGCAGGACGCGGTTCATCACGTAGATGGCGAAGACGGGCGGCGTATTGAACATGCTCTTGCCGTCGATGTGAGTCTGGTAGTTGAGCATTGTCGGGATGTAACGCTTGACCTTGCCCAAAATGTCCTTGCGGATAATCACGGTTGTCACGCCTGCGCAGCTCATGTTCTTTTGGGCTCCGGCGTAGATCAGGCCGAAATCCTTGACGTTAATCGGGCGGGAAAGAATGTCCGAGCTCATGTCGGCGACGACATAGC
>JBNMGX010000094.1:0-7571 GCA_050872465.1 Hallerella sp. | reverse complement strand
GGACGAGCGGTGTGAATTGCCACGCGAACTGGATGCCGTCAAAGTCGAAAGAGGTCCAGCGGTTTTCCGCATCGCCCATCGCCGTGGCGCGGTTTTCGTGGCGGATCTTGGAAATTCCCGAATCGTTTTTCGTCACGTAGTTGCTGTGCGAACGTCCCTTGATGTTTACGGAAACATTTTCGTCGAGGAGGACCTTTCCTTCGAGCTTGATATCTTGGTTTGCCGCATTGGTCGGGCTGAAATCCTTGTCCCAGTAAGTCGCGTAATCCGCATCGATATCGCCGTGCAGTTCGACATCGACAGCGAAAGCGGCGATAGAGGAAAGAAGGATAAAAAAGCTGAGCTGCTTGAACATAGTTTCCTTTGCAAAAGACAATTTGGAGTTCAAAATAGAAATATGCGCGGAAACAGTCCATCGGTTCCGCGTTCCTTTTTGTAAATTAGGCCGTATTATGGGACTTTTCAAGCGATTTGTTTTGCCGCTCTGCTTTCTGTCAGTTGTAAATGGCTTTGCCGCTCCTGCGGATTCCGTCATGGCGCTTTCCAAAAAATGGTTTGATTCCGGCAAGGCCTGGAGCTTCGACTTTCGGGTTCGGGTCGATTATGCGGGTTCTCCGGAAACAGGCATTCAGGGCGGAAACCTGCTCGTGACGGGAAAGGATATGTTCCGTTTGAAAATCTCGGGAATGGCGATTTATTGCGACGGCAAGAATTTTTGGCAGTGGAACACGGAAACGAACCAGGTGCTTTTGAAGCTCTTGGAGGACATGGAAAGCAACATGCATCCGTCGGAACTTTTATTCAAATATCTGTCGTGCAAGCCTATCGAGATGAAGCAGGAGAAAATCGGCGGAAAGACGGCGTATGTTATCAAGCTCGATGCGTCCCGCTATGGCAAGGACTTTGCCGAAATGGAAGTGTGGCTTTCGGCGGTGGACGCTTCCCCGATGCGGCTTGTGACGGTCGATCCGCTTCGCAATGTTTCGACGTATGATATTTCGAACCTGAAACGCGTGGATAATGTCAAGACATCGGATTTTGTACTGGTGCCCGAAAAAGGCGTCGATGTCATCGATATGCGGTAGAAAATATGGGCTTTCGACACATAAAATTCAATGCGATTCTTTTGATGGTTGCCGCTTCCGTGTTTGCCGCGGAAGACGGTTTTGTCAGCAATTTTACCTATGCGGCAGGCCCAGGACATTCGACGGGTTCTCTCTGGGTGGTCAGCCGGGGAACGTCTGGCAGCGGAATTTCCTTGGTGAATCTTACGCTCGGCGCAGGAAATATCAGCGTGTCGAAAATGGCGACCGAGCTTTTGCCGGATTCCATCACGCCGGTCCAGGACGGTGTCTTTTCGGACGTGACCGCGGAGCATCGGCGGACTCCTTTTGCGAATGCCGGGAAATTAGGATTTGTCGTACCGCTAATTGCGGAAAGCGATTCGGGTTACCTCGTTCCCTGGGGATATTTCAGCGGTCGGGCTGCGAACACTGTTACTTCTAAGCCTTTGCCTGTGCCTCCCGGAGAATTTCCGGAACATCCGGAAATGGCTCATGCAATTTCGGGATTTGCTTTTGATTCGGCTTCGAATGCGCTGTGGATGGCGCGCGGCGTTTACGGACTTCTCAAGGAAGATATCAGCGCAGGGATAAATTCTCCGAAACGCTCGCATTTTGTCGTGAATGTGAAAACTTTTACACTGGATTCTCTCAAGAATTCCTCGAAAATCGATACGACGACCAATCCGGCGGTCTATGGAATCGCTCGCGATGCGGAAGGGAAGTTCTGGCTGGCGACCGGCGGAGGCCTTTTTGCACTGGACATGGCGACGCGAAAGCTTTTGAGAACAGGCGTTGCGGGGCTTGATACGGCTCGCGTGACAGGCGTCTGGGCCGGCGGAAAGCCTTTTCAGATAATCGTCGAAACGAGCAAACGTTACAAGTCCAGCACCGAGGACAAGCTCTGGCGTTCCTATGGCGGAAAGCCTTTTGCCGAAGTCGTTTTTCGCGATACGGCAGAAAAGGTCCAAAAAAACGTCTATGACAAGAACGATTTTACGACGAGCGATGTCGCCTTTATCGGTGACAGGGCTTTTCTTTCGGTTCAGGCGGTAGAAGGCAGTAAGAGCGGAATTTTAAAACTCGATAGCGTCGGAGCGGTTCCCTTTGACGACGAAGAACAGTGGCTTTACGGACTGAATGCGGGTGTGGTCGATCGGAATGTCGAAGTGACATCTGTCGCGGCATTTCCGCTCTCGGCAAAAGTGACGGGACTTGTCGCCTGCACGAACGGTGCGGGAATTTCCGTCTCGGCGGATACGGGAAAAACGTGGACGCACATCATGAACCAGGCTTCCCTAAAAGACGATTTGGGTTCCGTTCGGATGATTCCTTCGGTAATCGGCGCGGGAAACCAGTCCATGGTTTCGTACAAGGTAAGTAAAAATTCCAAGATAACGATCGAAGTCTTTAGCTATGATATGCGCAAGGTTCGCACGGTGGTGAAAAATGCGGAGCGTATGGCGAGTTCGTCACGCAGCACTTTGCCCTCGGAAGATTTCTGGGATGGACGCGATGACGGCGGAAACGCAGTGACGATGGGCGTCTATTATGTCCGTGTAAAGGACAACCATGGGCATGTGGGCTGGGGAAAGGCGATGACGCTGGGAGGCAAATGATATGAAACGTCTTTTCTTTTTTGCCGTGCTCCTGTTTTGCGGAACGCTTTTTGCGGACAAGAAGGCTAATCTTGGGGGCTTTGACGGCTTTGTCGAGCGTATGGGAACCGGTGGACGGGAACTCGGACGCGGGAACGTCGGCGTCGCGGATACATCGGCTTTGCCGGCCGCTTACTTCAACCCGGCGATTCTCGGATTTCGAAATACGATCGCCTACACGCTTGCCGCGGAAAAGCGTGACTTGGACCGTGCCGGCGGCGCGCTCGGAGTCGAAACGAAAATCGGAAACCGCATGGGCATCGGCGCGGCAGTTCTCTATCGGACCGACCTGGATTTTAAAGTCATCAACAGCGATGACGAAACGGTCGGCAGCGCCCAGCCTTACTTTATGACGGCTTTCGTCGGCGTGGGATATCGGCTGACGCGAAAGGACGCAATCGGATTTTCCCTTTCGATAAGTTACGACAATCTAGACATCTCCGGGCATTACGAAGAGGCCAGTCTCGTAGATTCCTACCAGAGTCCCGTCGTCTTGAACGTGGGATGGCTTCGGGAGTGGAACGAGCACTGGTCTTCCGCCGTGATGATTCGGAACCTGAGCTTCAGCAAGAACCTCTCGGCGACATGGACGCGCAACGCTTCGAACGACAACTCGGTGGAAGAAAGCGAAGGTGTCCGTCCGAAAGTTCTGCAGATAGGTCTGGGCTATCACACGAAACTTTTGAATCGTCCGATCTCCGTCTGGATGGAAGCCTTGGATTATCAGGTGGCGGATACGCTCCTGGTCTTTGATCCGGATTACCATATTTGGACCGGGCGTTTCGGCATGGAATGGGAAGCGATTGAAGATGGTCTTGTCCGATTCGGCTTTGACGATCGGAATTACACGTTCGGCTTGGGCTATCGCTTCAGCATCCGCTTCGGGAAACGCCGTTACGCGTTTGAAATCGATTACGCGCTGGTTTACGAATCCCAGGCGGATTTGTGGAATCCTCTCAGCTTCGGGTTCCGCGGAACGATTTAACGAGACAAGGGAAGCGAGCGTCTAACCGGAATTTTTCCGCCTGAAAAATCTATTATTGTCTTATGATGTCTGAATACAGCGAAATCGTTATTTCAAAAGGTCCGCGTTGGCAGCGCAAGAAAGATGTTCGTCCCCAGGAAATACTGGATGCGGCAGCGGAACTTTTTGTCGAACAGGGATACTCCGCGACGAAGGTTAGTCAGATCGCGAGAAAGGCCGGTGTTACCGCAGGGACGCTCTACGTCTATTACAAGAACAAGGAAGCGATTCTCCAGGAAGTCGTGATGAATACGGTCAATTCCATTTTTGACGCGAGCGATGCCATTCTGGAAAAATATGACGGTTCCGCTGAAGGATTGCTTTCGATTTTGATTCAGAAGTGGTTTGAAGCCGTTGGCGGGGAAAGCAAGATTGCGGGAATTCCGAAGCTCGTGGTGGCGGAATCTTCCAATTTTCCCGAACTTGCGGATTTCTTTGTCAAGCGCGTTCTTGACCCTGCCTACAAATATATTTGCCGGGTTCTCGAATACGGCGTTTCGAAGGGGACGTTCCGAATCGACAATATCCCGATGACCGCTTACCTGATTCTTTCGGCTTTGCACGGTGCGGTTCTCGACCCTCATTCGTTGAATGTGGCGAAGAAGCTCGGACTACCGATGGAATCGTTCGAAGAAAAATTGCGCGACTTGATTCTTGGTGGAATTTTAAATACAAAGTAATCGAATCCCATGATCCGTTCGCTGTCTTTTGTCTCCTTGCGCAATCTGCCGGAAGGGCGTTTTGAATTCGGAGACGGCATCACGGTGGTTTGCGGAAAGAACGGAACGGGAAAGACAACGCTTCTCGAAGCGATTCATGTTCTGTGCGAGGGCTTTTCGTTTCGATCGCACAGCCTTTCGGATTTGGTCGGCTGGAATGCTTCCGAGATGATTTTACGGGGAGCACTTGCGGAAAATCCTGATTCCGAGAGAATCTTTGAACGGGCTTTGTCCGTGAACAGAAATAAAGGCGTTACGGCAAAAAAGGATGGAACGCTTTGCAGAAGCGCCGCCTCTTTTTTTGGAGCGATTCCTGCGGTCATTATGCAGCCCGCCGACATGGAAATGGTTCGCGGCGCCCCGGAAGTCCGGAGACGTTACCTGGATGAACTTCTGTGTTTTCGAAACGTGCGGAATGCAGACCTGCTTCGCCGCTATCGGCGCGTTCTCGCTGAGAGAAACCAGTGGCTGCGGCAGAACAAGTCGGGAGAAGCTGTCGGAGGCGAGGAGCTGTTTTCGATTCTCACCGGCCAGCTGATTGATTTGGGGGTATCGGTTTGGCGGGAACGCTTGGAACTTGTCGAGGAAATTTCTCCGTTAATTTGTTCGTACTACGAGATGCTCGACGGAAAAGACGATGCGGTTTCCGTCGGCTATAAAAGTTCGGTTGCAGAATCCGGGGTGTCGGAAGAATCGCTTCGACAGGCTTTTGCCGAAAAGCTGGAAACGCTTGACTTTGCGGAAAGGATGCAGGGAATTTCGCTTGCCGGCCCGCACAAGGACGATTTGAAGCTTTCTATCCATGGGCATGAAATGCGGACTGCGGGCTCCCAAGGGCAGTGCCGCAGTGCGACGATCGCCCTTCGCCTTGCGGCATCGGACATGGCGAGCGAACATCTGGTGAATCCGGTCCTTCTTCTAGACGACATCTTTGCCGAACTCGACAAAAATCGGCGCGGAGCCGTGGCGGACATCATCCGCGAAAAGAAATGCCAGGTCTTTGTCGCGACTCCGCGGGCGGAAGACTTGCCGTTTACGGCAAATGCAAAAATCGAAATGTAGTCAGTAATGTTCCCTGCACGAAAGAATTTCGATAAATTCTCCGACAATCCGATAGACGAGGCGGTTTGAATCGTCGATTCGGCGACTCCAAAAACCGCTTAGATCGCCTTTTAAAGCTTCGGGTTTGCCGATTCCCAAAAAAGGATTTCGAATGATTTCCTTGAGAAGCTGATTAATTCGATGAAGAGACTTCTTGTTTTGGCTTTGCCAATATAGATAGTCATTCCATGCTTTTTTGGAAAATGCGATTTTATTCATTTTCCATAGCCTCTAATTCTTCCATCGTTTTGACAACACCTTTCCCAGCGTTCAGTTCCGCGATGCCTTCTTTTAAAAATTTCATGTTTTCCGCGCTGTAGAACGGATCGGGTTCGCGGACTTCGAACGGCAGGTGATGTGAATGGATGACGTTCTTGATGAACATATTGATGGCGGCGGAAGCGGTAAGTCCGACGTTGTCACAGAATGCGTCAAAGCGTTCCTTGTCCTTTGCATCGATGCGAGCGGAAATGGTTGCCTGTGTCATCATGACCTCCTTAGCGCTTTTTGCATAAAGATACATAAATTTTTACTCCTTTTGCTGAAAATTTTTCATTATTTAAATACATTTGCGTAAAAACGCTTGCGAATGTATAACAAACGATGGCTGTCAAAAACGATGGTTGAAAGGCGCACCTACTTGATTCGGGTGACGGAGTCTTTTCGGGTTTTGCACATTCGCCGGTAAAGGGGAAAGAGGCGGCTCTTGTCCGAAATATGCGCAAAGACGACTGCATCCGAATGCATAGCGGCGATGTGGTTTGCAAAACGGGATGTCGTTACTGTGTAATGCTCGCGCCGAAAGCAGGAGACAATCAGCAGGCGATTCTCGGCGAGGGCTTTCGCTTCTTCGCGGGACAGCTCATCGGGAATGGACTTGCCTAGAATCCAGATGGCTTTGCCCCCGTTCCTTAAAGCGGTGTGAAATAGGGCGTTTTCCGCTTCGGAATGGAACGCCCCGATAAAACAGACACCGTTCTTTGCCTGGTTGCGGCTCCAACAGCGGATTTTTTCCTTGATGGTTTCGCTTGAATCTCTCGATGCGAAGAAGGCGATTTTGGATTCGTCCCAAAGTTTTACGTTGCCCATTGAATGGCGACCGTTGAAAATTTTTTCTTTCATTCCATACCTCAATAAAAAAGGCGCTACATAGGGAATCTATGTAACGCAACTAGGGAGAATATAGTAAACGGAATTAGCAATTAGCAATTAGCAATGAGGAATTGACAGTCTAGCGAACTGTAAGTTGTCAGGAATCAGTTGTTTGAGGGAAGCGGGACATGGAAAGAAGGATTAGGGAGAAGGGAATAGGGATTAATTAGGTAGGAATGAGGAATTAGGAATGCGGAATTGACTGTTCAGCGAACTGTAAGTTGTCAGGAATCAGGAATTAGGAATCAGTTGTTTGGTGGAATGTGAGACACGGTAAGAGGGACAAGGGATGTCAGAGCGAACATTCCCTTAGCGGTCATCTTGGAGGAATGGCTATAAATAAGTCGCTTAACTGTCATTGCCGGGCTTGACCCGATAATCTCGAATTCCCGTATTCCGCTAAACTCTTCCCGAAAGCTTAGACGTCCGCTGTTTTAAACTCTCTCAACTAAGCTCTGATTTTCTACATTACCTGTATGGCTCGCGCTCGTAAATCAATCCGTCCGGATCCGTATCAGAAACCGCTGCTTAAAAAACTCTCGCCCGAACAGAGCAAGCCGGGAACTCTCCCGCAATTTTTGGAACCGACCCGCGCAACATTTGAACTGCACAGCGATTATGCGGCGGCAGGCGACCAGCCCGAAGCGATTCGGCAACTTTCGGAAGGATTCATGCGCGGAGAACGTTTCCAGTGTCTGCTTGGCGTGACGGGTTCCGGAAAGACTTTTACCATGGCGAATGTCATTCGGAACGTGGGAAAACCGACGCTCGTTCTCACGCACAACAAGACGTTAGCGGCCCAGCTCTACCAGGAATTCAAGACATTTTTCCCGAATAACGCCGTCGAGTATTTTGT
>JBNMGX010000093.1:0-7572 GCA_050872465.1 Hallerella sp. | reverse complement strand
GGAAGGAACCTTCGGGCTTGCGATTCTTTGCGCAGATGAACCGGACGTTCTTATCGGAGCGCGTCGCGGAAGCCCGCTTGTCCTAGGGCTTGGCGGAGACGGGGAATTTTTCCTCGCAAGCGATGTGACCGCCATTGTCGATTATACGCAAAAGGTCGTCTATCTGAACGATGACGATGTGGTAATCGCGAAGCGAAGCGGTTATGAAATCGTGACTGTTTCAAGCCATACGGTAAATCGTTGTGTAGAAGAGGTGGAATTTGACGCCGATGCGGCAAGCAAGGGCGGCTTTGAACATTTTATGCTCAAGGAAATTTTCGAGCAGCCCGAAGCGCTCCGCAATACGATGCGGGGAAGGCTCCTTTTGGACTCTGGATCGGCGAAGCTTGCCGGACTTGACGCGAACCGCTTGGAACTTCGCAACCTGAACCGCATCATCATTACCGCCTGCGGAACGAGCTATTACGCGGGAATGGTCGGGGAGTATCTGATTGAAGACTTGGCGGGCGTGCCGGTCGAAGTCGAATACGCGTCCGAATTCCGCTACCGCAACCCGATTATCAAGCCGGGGACTCTCGTACTCGTCATTTCGCAGTCGGGCGAAACCGCCGATACGCTTGCCGCTCTTCGCGAAGCGAAGACGAAAGGTGCGACGGTCCTCGGAATCTGCAATGCGGTCGGTTCGACGATTGCTCGCGAAAGCGACGGAGGCGTCTATCTGCATGCGGGACCGGAGATAGGCGTGGCGAGCACAAAGGCTTTCACGTCGCAGGTGACTGTCCTTGCGATGATTGCGCTTTTGCTCGGGCGGGAACGTCGCGTGTCTGCAGAACAGGGAATTGAGTTTGCTCGGGTCATTTCGAACATTCCAAGTTTTGTCGAGGAGACGCTGAAACTTTCCGACAGGATTCGAAACATCGCCGAAAAATATGCCTGCGCAAACAACTTCCTCTACCTCGGACGTCATTACAACTATCCCGTCGCCATGGAAGGCGCGCTCAAGCTGAAGGAAATCAGCTACATCCATGCGGAAGGCTATCCCGCCGCCGAAATGAAGCACGGTCCGATCGCGCTCATCGACGAAAACATGCCGGTGGTCGTCATCGCTCCGAAGGACAGCCTCTTCGACAAGGTTCTTTCGAATGTCCGGGAAATCAAGGCTCGCGGCGGGCGAATCATCGCCGTGACGACTCCCGACTGCACCGAGCTTTCCGAGTTTGCGGACGATATCATCATCGTTCCCAAGATAAATCCGATGCTGATGCCCCTTGTCACCTGCATTCCGCTCCAGCTGCTCGCTTACCACATTGCGGTCCTTCGCGGAAACGATGTCGATCAGCCGCGGAACCTTGCCAAAAGCGTGACGGTGGAATAGCTTTCGATGCCCGAAGTTGCCGAATCCTACGAAGTCCATATCGGAGCGTTTGAAGGCCCGATGGATCTCCTGCTGTATCTGGTGCAGCAGAGCGAGGTCAAGATCACGGACATCTCGATTGCCGAAATCGCGGACCAGTATCTCGCCTGGATCAAGAATCTCTCGCAGATGGACCTTTCGCAGGCGGGGGATTTTCTTGTGATGGCGAGCCGTCTCATGGCGATGAAGACGCGTGAACTTTTGCCAAAAGACGAGCGCACGCCCGAAGACGAGGAACAGATCGACATTTCGCGGGACGAATTCATCCGGCAGATGCTCGAATACCAGCGTTACAAGCAGGTCGCAAAAGAAATGCAGGAAATGGAAGACCGCAATTTCGGAACCTGTTACCGGGGCCGCCTGGAAAAAACGGAAAGCGAAGAGGACACGCTCGCCGATGCAAATGTCTGGCAGCTGTTTCGCGCTTACCAGAAAATGCTGAAAACCCGCGGAAACGAAAATGTCCACCACATCGAACTGGACGATGTGACGATCGAGGACCGGCAACAGTTTATTTCGAATACGCTCCGCAGGGATGGGCGCGTCCTGTTCGAAGATCTGCTCGGACGAGATCCGCTTCCGATTGTCACCGTGGTAACGTTCATGGCGCTGATGGAAATGATCAAGACGGACGAGGTCGTTTTCCGCCAGAGCGAACTTTTCGGAGCCATCTGGATTTACCGCAAAAAGGACAACCAGGAGTTTGCCGAGGAAATGGCGAACGAAACGCGCATCTATGAACCGGAGCGCGAGTTTAAAACGGGCATCGTCGAGAAGCTCCGCGAGCGCGAACTTTTGCAGGGAGAAAATCCGGGCAGCGAAAAGGAGGTCTCGCTAGACCAGGCGCTTCGCACGGTATCCGCCCTGGTTTCGCAGGGAAAAAGCGTCGGTGCGGAAGACATCAACGCGCTACTTTCCGGGGAGCTGGATTTTAAAACGCTTGAAGCGGAACTTTCAAAACCCGACGAAGGGCAAAGCGAACCGGAATCGCAGGCAATCGAAGAAGCGGCAGAACTTGTGGAAAATGCGGAAATCGAAGCGAGCCTTGCCGAAAATATCGAACCGATTGAAAAATCCGCTGCGGAAGCCGCAACGGACGAAGAAAATCCAGAAAGTTCGGATAGCGATTCTTCGGAGCATTAATCCCATTCGAGCTTTGGTGGCTCTTTCAGGTTTGGGTTGTTCTTCGCCGCTTCGAATTTCTTTTCGATTTCGGAGAGGCGGTTCTTTTCCTTTTCCTTCGCTTCGGCAAATTTTTTGTCTAGATCCGCGGAACGCGTCTTCTCGCTTTTGAGGAAGTCTTCCAGCGAGAGCTTTTCCTTTTTGAATTCCCTGTGTTCCAAAACTTTGCCGGAATCCTTGTCGATGGTCAGTGTCCCGTGGCACATCGGGCATTCGATTTCTAGCGTCTGCGCCATCAGTCGTCTCTCCTTCCACCGAGAAGCCCTGCGCGGAGCGCCCAGTAGAGAAGCTGCATGATAGAGGAAATCGCCGCGGCGACGTAGGTGAGGCCCGCTGCGAAAAGTACGCCCGCTACGACATCGCGTTCCCTGCCCGGAGCTAAAATGTTCAGCCTCGCAAGGCATTTCTTGGCGCGGGACGAGGCGTCAAATTCGACAGGAACCGTCACGAGCGTGAAAAGCGTTGCGATGCCGAAAAGAATCACGCCGACAATCGCGATGTTCTGCCCCATGGCCAGTTTCCCGGCGGACATCAGGATGATTCCCAGAATGACAATCCACGGGCCGAAATTGGAACCGATGTTTGCCGCCGGAACGATGAACGAACGGAGCCACATCGGGAAATAATTCTGGGCGTGCTGAATCGCATGCCCGACTTCGTGGGCGGCGACGCCTGCGGAACTCGCGCTGCGCCCGTGATAGACGTCTCGAGAAAGGTTGAGCGTCTTGTCCATCGGGTTGTAGTAATCCGAGAGAAACCCGCTCGTTTCACGGATCCGCACGTCATAGATTCCCGCATCGGCGAGAATTGCGGAGGCGACTTCCGCACCGGTGAGACCGCTTCGAATCTGGACTTTCTGCCCGGCCTTGAAACGGGCGTTTACGAGAGCCGAGACAGCTCCGGAAACGAGAAGCGTGATGAGCAGAATGCCCATATAGAGGGGGTCGAACATCATAGTCAAAATCTCCTACTTGCTCCCACAAATTACACAAAAAGATGGAAAAAAGAATGTCGCTTTTGGCTTTTTGCCTATTTTTCGTCCCAGAACGGGCCTTTGTCGGCGACCATCCGCACGGAATTCTTTTTGTCCGACTCCAAGAGGTAGGAGTCTAGCGAAGCGCCCAAGTCGGCGAAAGTCTTTTCCAAGGGGATGAGAATTTGCAGCAGGGAATCTAACCGGGGAAGCTGCTTGCAAGCCTCTAGTCGGGAAAGGTATTGCCTCGAAAGTCCGCTCAGCGTCGAAAGCTGTTCCTGGCTTAAACGCTTTTCGAGACGCCACTTGATAAGCGTCTTGCTCAGGGCGTATTGGACTTTCTTTGTTTGATGCATCAAAATAAATGCTATGAAAAGTCCAGGAATTTTCCTGCAACCGAACGGTTGCAAAAAATAAAGGTTCGCCTTTTTACCGAAAAAGGACATTTCCTTGCTTTTTTATGACAGAAAAATTTTTATCTTAACGGCAAATAAAATTTTATCCATAAGGACGGTTATGAAAAAACTGATTGCTCTTGGCCTCTGCGCGGCGTTTCTCGCCGGTTGCAACGAACTTGGCGCTTCCCGGAAGACATCTCTCGTGACGGAAAAGGAAAAGGTCAGCTATGCGCTCGGCTCCATCTTTGGAATGCAGGCCCATGCCCAGCTTGTCGCTCGCGATTCCATCGACTTGGACCTGAATGTTTTCAAGCAGGCTTTCGTCGAACACTACAACCAGGACAGTGCCAAGTATCTGCTTTCGGATTCCGCGGTGAAGGCCGTGCTGAATGATTTCTCCGCGAACCTTCAGGCGGAACGCCAAAAGAAGGACAGTATCGCCAGTGCAAAAACCTTGGAAGAAGGGCTCGCGTTCCTTGCGAAAAACAAGACCGCAGAAGGTGTCATCGTTACGGAAAGCGGTCTCCAGTACAAGGTGATTACCGAGGGTAAGGGAGAATCCCCGAACGATTCCTCGACGGTTTCCGTTCATTATACAGGCAAGCTCCTGGACGGTTCGGAATTTGACAGCTCCGTCAAGCGTGGCCAGCCGGCGGAATTTCCGGTCCGTGCGGTCATTCCCGGCTGGACGGAACTTCTGAAGTTGATGAAAGTCGGCGGAAAGGTCGTCGCCTGGATTCCGAGCGAACTCGCTTATGGCACATACGGTCGTCCCCCGATGATTCCGGGAAACAGCGTCCTCGAATTCGAAGTGGAACTGCTGAGCGTCAAGGCTCCGGATACTGCGAAAAAGTAATTTCCCTTTTTTAGAAAGGCCCGCTTTCGGCGGGCTTTTTGTCGTTAGATGATGTTACGTTCTTTTTGTTGCCTGTTTTTATCGCTAGCCGTTCTTCTTTGCGTTGCCTGTGGAGAGGGAAAATTCGAAGAACTTTCTTCGCAGGTCGAATCGCTAAAGGCGGAACTTTCCCGGATCGAATCGGACCGCGTTGCGTTTGAGCACAATCGTTTGCCTTCGCTAGCGATTTTGAGCGATACGGTCAAACCGGGTGAGGGACTGTATCAGGTTCTAGAGAGGCTTCAGGTTCGCTTCGACGATCGCCGGTCTATCGTTTTGGCGATTCAGGACAGCGTGGAACTTTCGAACTTGCGGGTCGGACAGGCTTTCCATGTGGCGCAGGATTCCGCAGGAAATGTGCAGGTCTTCCGCTATTCCCCGAATCCGGCGACGGTGCACTTGTTGCTTCGGAACTCTCCCGGCGAAGCTTGGGATTACAGGCTTGTTTCCAAACCGCTGACGGTCAAACATTCCGTGTTCGAAGGGACGATTCTTTCGGGGGGAACGCTGCACGGTACGCTTCTTTCGGTGGGGATTCCCGCCCGGATGTCGGGAATCGTCGCAGGAGTTCTCCAGTGCAAGATTCCCTTTTCGAGCGTCCAGGCCGGAGACCGCTTCCGCATCATGCTTGAAGAATCGTTCTATCGGGACAGCATCTGGATTTCGGGCAAGGTCCTCTACGCGGAGTTTGAAGGCAAGACAGTCGGGCATCACGAAGCGTTCCTGTACGAGGAAGATGACCCGAAGAGCACTTATAACGCGCATTACACGGCAAGTGGCGAGGCTCTGATTTTCAACGGGCTGCGCTATCCGCTCGACCGTCTGCATATCACGAGCCCTTTCGGTTCGAGAATCCATCCGATAACCGGCAAGCGCAAGATGCACAGCGGCATCGATTACGGCAGTCCCAAAGGTTCGCCGGTCTATGCGGTGGCAAAGGGAAAGGTCGTCGTTTCAGGTTTTGACGAGTTCAGCGGCAATAAAATTGCAATCCGTCATGCGGACAATTCGGTCAGTTACTACATGCATCTGAATTCTCGCGGGGTGGGCGTCGGGCAGGAAGTCATGGGCGGCCAGATCATCGGGCGCGTCGGTAGCACGGGCCGCAGCACGGGACCGCATCTTCATCTCGGGTTTAAAGACGCTCGCGGAAACTGGATCAATCCGAAGTCCAAGACGATGATTGCGACGCCGAAGCTTCAGGGGGAACGCCTTTCCCGTCTGCAAGGGCAGGTTGCGAAAATCCGGGAAGAAATTCGGAAAACCGAAGCCGCCGAGCCTCAGGCAATCGAAGGTTCGACAGTAAAGGTCAAACAGCGGGTCGTTTCAAAACCCTGAAAATTCCCGGATGGCCATTCCGCATTTTAGTTCGCGGAGCGCTTCTTTCGGGGAAAATGTTTTCTGCTGCTTGCGTTTCGCGGAATCCCAGTAAGGCTGGACTTCTGTGCCGTATCCCGCAGTTCGCAGGAACGTCATCCCGCTAGCGAGTTCAATAGCCTTTTGGAAAGCGGAATCCGCGTCGGCGATAGTGAAGTCCGGTTCAAAACCGTAGCGGTGGTAGCTTTGAAAATCCTTGTCGAGGAAGAGGAGCGATGTGGCGACGCCGAATGCGCTGTCCGGTGTTGTCACGTATGTCTGCCCGATGCCCTTTCCGAAGGAGTTGGTTCCGACGACGGGAACTTTTAGGTTCGCCGTGAGGGCCGCTGCGAAGATTTCCGTGCAGCTCGCGCTGCCGCTGTCGAGCATCATCACGTAATATCTTCCCGCTCCGATGCCGTCCTTTTCGGCGGTAACGACCTGCTCGGACGAATCCCGTCCCTTTTTCCCGTAGCCCCACTGTCTTTCGACGATGACCGTATCGCCGCGACGGAGAACCGCCTTGGCCATGCGTTCGCAAAGATTCACCGAACCGCCGCCGTTTCCGCGCAGGTCAAGGATGGTCGATGCGGCTCCCTTTGTTCGTTCCAGCGCGTCTTCAAATTCGAGTGCGGTTCCGTCGGAATCGAATCCGTTGGTCTTTCCGACAAATTCCGTGACGCGGATAACCGGGATATTTTCTGCGGAATCGAGAAATACCGTCGGCGCGATGACCGCGGTCCGGGTCATTTTCATGGAAAGCGTGTCGTTTGAACGGGCGATGGAAAATGTAAACGCGTCCTTCTTTGCCGAAAGAATCGCTTCGTAGAGAGAGTCGCTTCCGTTTAGCGGAACGCTGTCGAGCGCAAGAACGACGTCGCCTTTTAAAATTCCCGCCGAGGCTGCCGGCCCGACCCTGAAAACGGTTTTGACCCGAAGCGTAGAATCGAGTTCCATGCCGAACGACTTGTCTTCCGTATCCGATTCCCGAATCGCCGAGGAGACTGCGGAGTAGAAAGCGTGCGGGTAATAGGTCGTAAGCGGATCCGACATGGACCCGTACATCACGATGACGTCCGCAACGTCTGCATACTTTTCGTTGATGATAGCTTTTAGCGGGCTTTCCAGATAGGCTTCGGAATCTTCCAGCTCATCCGCGGATTTGTAGTAGTAATAGTAGAGGAAGGAATAGTTGAACTGGAATTCCTTGCTTGCCTTGTTGGAAACTTCGACCTGAGGCGCAACGGTATCGGTCGAGCACCCAAAAAAATACGCCGCAAGAGCGAGAGACACCGCGGCGAGAAAAAGTCTGTTATTGGACATATCGGTTACGAATCGATTTTCAGGCCCTGCT
>JBNMGX010000092.1:0-7572 GCA_050872465.1 Hallerella sp. | reverse complement strand
GGCAACGAGATTTTTAGGCTTCGGTCGAACATCCCCGCAACCTTCCCCATTCCAGACACGCTTCTTCAGCGCGATTCTCTCGTCCGAGGAATTGCGCGTGCGTTTCATGACCGAGATTCTCTATCTCAAGGGCCAGTCGGAGATTCTCGCATCCATCAACGAAGCGCTGAAAAAAATCGTCGGACACAGCGAACCCGTGAAAAGGCTCTACGATTCAATCCTCAAGGCCATCCGGAGCAAAGGCGCAACGGTCTTAATCCAAGGCGAATCCGGCGTCGGCAAGGAACTTGTCGCAAAGGCAATCGCCTCCGTTTCCCACCACCTCGTTTCCGTCAACTGCAGCGCGATCAGCGAAAGCCTTTTCGAAAGCGAACTTTTCGGACACGCCCGCGGATCCTTTACCGGAGCCATCACCGAAAGAAAGGGCCTCTTCGAAGCGGCAAACGGCGGAATCCTCTACCTCGATGAAGTCGGGGACATTCCTCTCCCGATGCAGGCGAAACTTCTGCGCGCCTTGCAGGAGGGGGAAATCCGGCCGGTCGGCTCCAACGAAACCCGAAAGATCAAGGTCCAGATTATCGCCGCGACAAACCATCGCCTCGAAGAAGAAGCCGAGCGTGGCGCATTTCGAAAGGATCTTTTCTACCGGCTAAACGTCATCCCCATCGAAGTTCCCGCCCTGCGCGAACGCAAGGAAGACATCCCGGAATTAGTCGAACATTTTATCCGCGAATTTTCCCCGCGGGAAACCGCTCCGCGCATTTCCGACGAAACGATGCAAGCCCTTGTCGATTACGACTGGCCGGGAAACATCCGCGAACTGGAAAACGCCGTCCATCGGGCAATCGTTCTCATGGACGGGGACGAAATCGCCTACGAGAATCTTTTCCCGAAAAAAACTGTCCGGGCAGAAGGGACGCTACGGCAGAGCGATCTGGAAAAAATTTCATTCGAAGAGTTTCAAAAAATCCAGAAGAATGCGGAATGCGATTTCATCGTAGCGAAAATCCGAAAAAACGGAGGGTCGGTCAAAAAAACCGCCGAGGAACTCGGCATGATGCGCCAGGCTCTTTACGCTCACGCAGCCCGAATCGGCCTAGACCTCAAGAGCGTTCGAAAGGAACTGCGCTAATACGCTTCGATTCGGTAGCCTTTTTCTTCTAAAAGATTTAGGATGTTCGTCCCGGAGCTTACGAGATGCGCGCTCCCCACGACAAGAAAAACCTTTTGGCCCGCAGCCGAAAGCGAATCGACGCTTTTCGCCATCCGGACATTTCACTTAAAGCCGATTTCCTCCTCTAACGCATCGTCCGACACATCCGCATCCAAGAATTTTCGAAGCCCCGGCACATCACCGCATTTCCAGGCCTTCATGACTCCCGCAAGCATCGAATCCGCCGTCTGGATTTCCCAAAGCGTATTTTCCAGATATTCCACGCCAAGCGAGTCCTCGGTATCCGCAAAAATTCCTATCTGGGATGCCGGGGTTTCCAAGGCAAAAATTTCCTTTCCCTGGTCTTCCGCCCGCAGGAGAATTTCCCGGTCAATGCCAAATTCGCCGGAAAGCCCCATCCGTTCAAAAGCCATCGCCGAAAGCGAAAACGCGACAAGCCAAGGGCGGAACGAATCCAGAAGCCTTGCCGAAAATCCCCACGAAAGCGAGAGCGAATCGATCCGCCGATACAGGGAATCCGGCAAGACATCCCGCAAGCGCACATTTTCGGGAAGCGTTCCCTTCTCCTGCACAAGGCGTTCCGTCACAGCAAGCGTTGAATCCTTGTGAATATCGAGTTCCGCTGCGACAAGGCTCGCCGCGTCAAGCGCCGAATCCACCACCGGAGCAAACGGATAAAAGGAAGAATCCGCCACATGGATGCTTCCGAAGAGCCAGATGTCGGGCTGGTTCGCTTTCGACGCTTTCCAGAGCAGATGGTTTTCGCCACATGGACGAGCCAAGAAATACGGAGGAAGCTCATCATTCCGCCTTGAATTGACGCAGGCGATAAATTGTACACAAAGTAACAGACAAAGCACCGAAAGGTTAAAATTCTTCATCGGATTTCCCCGCTAAAAATTCACTCCCCGCCCACGACAGGAATCCGGAGCGAGCCAAAGCTTTCGGAAAGTCTTCCCGAAGGCATCCCTTTCCGTCGAAGGCGATAACCTTGTCCGAAAACTTCAGCGCATAGTCCAAATGATGCGTCGAAAGCAACACGGCGACATCCTTCTCCACGGCCATTTTTTTCAAGAGCCGAAAGAGGGCCAAGATGTTCGGGACATCCAGGAATGCGGTGGGTTCATCGAGAAGCAGGACCTTCGGCTCGGACGCAAAAGCCCGCGCGAGAAACACCCGAGAACGCTCCCCGTCCGAAAGTTCCGCAACCCGACGCTGCGCAAAGGATTTCATCCCGACGTTTGACAGAGCAAAATCTATCGCTGCTTCATCCTGTTTTGAACGTCCATCAAGAAAACCCGAATAAGGAATCCTTCCCAAGGCGACAAACTCCCGGACACTCATGCCGAAAGGAATCCGAGCCTGGGTAAAGACCGAAGCGACCATCTTGGCGCGCTCCCGCGGATGGAAACTTTCAAGAGGCCTTCCGCCGAGAGAAATATTCCCCGACAGCGGACGGAGAAGCCCGGCAAGACACCGGAGAACCGTACTCTTGCCCGTTCCGTTAGGCCCGACGAGCGAAACGACCTGTCCGCATTCCAGGGCGATTTCCGCCCCAGAGAAAAGAGGCGCCCCGTATCCCGCCGAAAAATTCTCCGCCCTTAAAACCACGTCAGCCATTTCCGTCTCCGCGTCCCGAGCGCAAGAATATCCACAGGACAATCGGTGCGCCGACGAGGCTTGTCACGCTCGACAGCGGAATTCCCGAAACAAGCCCGGACAAGAGGGCTAGATTTGCCCCCACAAGAGCCGAAGCGGGTAACAGGATGCGGTGATTCGTCGTCCGGAAAATTCCAAAAGCGATATGCGGAGAAGCCAGTCCCAAAAAGCCGATCGGTCCGCAATAGACGGTCGAACCCGCAGCGAGAAGGCTCGCTCCGAAAAGAACGATCATCCGGGAGAACTTCACCCGAATGCCGAGCGTTTCCGCAAAGGAATCCCCGACCTGGGCAGCGTTCAAATACCTAATGCACAGAAGGCAAGTCAACGTTCCTACCGCGGTCACAAGAGCAAAGCTCCCGACGCTTGAAAGCGACACCCTCGAAAACGAACCCAGTCCCCACGTGACAAAGCCTCGCAGCGATTCCGCAGAACTCGCCGACATCAAAAAGGCGACGACCGCATCGACGAAATAACCGACCATCAGCCCGACGATCAGGAGCGACACGGAATGCGTGACAAACCGCGACGCAAACAAGACAGCCAATACAACCAGAAAAGCCCCGACCGCCGCCGCGGGAACGATCCCCAACAAACCTATTCCAAAGCCGGACAAAAGAACCAGCGCCACTCCCAGGTTCGCCCCGGAACTCACTCCCAGGACAAAAGGCCCCGCCAGCGGATTTTTGAAAACGCTTTGCAGCACAAGCCCCGAAACGGCGAGCGACATCCCGGACAGAAACGCCGTACACGCCTTCGGAATGCGGATCTGCCAAACGACATCCTCGGCAAAAGGCTTTCCCTTAAAAAACAGGGCATCCCATACATCCGAAAAGCCAATCGAGGCGGAACCGCAAAAAACGGTCACCCCCAAAAGCAAGCAGACCGGCACTGCCAGAAGAAGCATCCCGAAAGCAGCCCGGCGCATTCCGTCTATTTATCGTTCACATTCAAGACGGACTTGGGCGCTTGCCCATTTCCATCCGTCCGCAGATAGATTTCCGGAGCGACCCGGTCAAAGCCTTGCAAGGCGTTCAGCCAGTTGTCGTTCAGGTCGCGGAACTCGATTTTTTCCAGATGATACTTGAAAACATTGTCCTTGATTTCGAACTGGATGAAGTCCCAGCGTACAACTCCGCGGTCCTTGAAAACTTCCCGGGCGACAATCGTCGAATCGTTCTCGAAGCGGTAACGGGCGCGGTAAGTGTATTCGCCTGTCATCTGGTAGCGGCCCGAATCCGAATAGGTGCGGGTCGTTCCAACGAGCGTATCGTTCATCAGGAACTTGAGTTCCGCATCGCGAAAAGCGTGCCCATGCGAAAGGATCGGCGTTCTCCAGTCTCCGGCAACGCGTTCCTTCATCGCCTTCTGGAAGACCGTGTCTATCTTCCACGAATCGAAGTTGCTCTTGTCGTATTTCGCCCGCGGAACGTAACTCCCCGCCTTGAGGGCTTCACGAACGCTGTCCGCCTTGACCTTTGCTACGCTGTCGGAATTGGACTCCTTGGCGTTGGCCTTGAGAGCCGCCGAAATGGAATCCATCTTGGCTTGAATCGCCTTGCCGAAATCTCCCGGTCCGCGTGTGGATATTTGCGCGGAAGACGATGAAACCTCGGCGGAAGAAGAGACGACCGGCGAAACGGGAACCTGCGCAAAGGCGAGGGTGGAAAGGCCCAAAAAGGCGAGAAGATGAGTGCAAATTCGATTCAAAGGAAAACCTCTCTTGGTGGGAAATCTAGTAAAAAGTAAATTTGAGCTATGATAGACTATTCCCAAATTCCCTCCCCCTGCTATGTTCTCGAAGAGAGCCGCCTGATCCGCAACCTGGAACTTCTCAAAAGAATCGAAGATACCGCAGACGTCAAGATTATCTGCGCGCTCAAAGGTTACAGCATGTGGAGCACCTTTCCGCTCATCGGGAAGTATCTCGCCGGAGCGACCGCTTCGAGCCTCAACGAGGCGAGGCTCGCCCGGGAAGAAATGGGAAAGGAAGTGCACGTTTTTGCCCCGGTCTATCGGGAATCCGAAATCGACGAAATCCTGTCCTGCGCCAACCATATCACGTTCAACAGCTTTTCCCAGTGGATGCGGTTCAAGGAAAAAACGCTCGAAAGGCGCGTAAGCCCCGGGATTCGCGTCAATCCGGAATTTTCCACCGTCGAAACGGACCTCTACAATCCTTGCGGCAGATTTTCCCGGCTAGGCGTCACCCGGAAGGAATTCCGACCGGAACTTCTCGAAGGTATCGAAGGCCTGCACTTCCATGCACTCTGCGAGCAGAATGCGGATGCGCTCGAAGCTGTCCTTCAAAATTTCGAGGAACGCTTCGGGGAGTGGATTTCCCGGATGAAGTGGGTGAACTTCGGCGGCGGGCATCACATCACCCGGAAAGATTACGACGTAGAAAGGCTCGTCCGCATCCTCCAGGACTTTCACAGGCGCTACCCGAACGTCCAGGTGATTCTCGAACCGGGCGAAGCGGTGGGATGGCAGACCGGGGAACTGGTCGCAACCGTCGAGGATATCGTCCACAACGAAAAGGACATCGCCATTCTGGATATTTCGGTGAGCGCGCACATGCCCGACTGCCTGGAAATGCCCTACCGTCCGACAGTTCTCGGCGCAGGAAACCCCGGGGAAAAGAAGTTCGAATACCGCCTCGGCGGGGACACTTGCCTTGCCGGAGACATCGTCGGGGACTATTCGTTCGACAGCCCGCTCCATGTGGGAGACCGCATCGTATTTTTTGACATGATTCACTACACGATGGTCAAGACGACTTTCTTCAACGGCGTGCCGCACCCGAGCATCGGCATCTGGAAAGACGGAAAATTCAAGCTGGTCCGCCGATTCACCTACGAACAGTTCAGGGACAGACTATGACTTTTGCGCAGCCAATCTCCGTCACGACCCGTTCGGAAAAGGAAACATTCGAATGGGCGAAAGGCTTTGCGAAGACGCTCGGAAAAGGTTCCGTCGTCGCCCTGTACGGAATGCTCGGCGCCGGGAAAACCGTCGTCTGCCGAGGAATCTGCGCGGGCCTCGGATTTACCGGGCAAGTCAATTCCCCGACTTACACGATCGTTCACGAATATCCCAATCCAACGATGCCCATTTTCCATCTGGACCTTTACCGTTTGCCGCCTCACGCGGATCTCGAAGAAATCGGGGTCGATTATTACATGGCGCAAAAGGGCGTCACCCTCATCGAGTGGCCCGAACGTCTAGACGACACATCGGGAATCACTCACCGTCTGACAATTTCTGTCGGAAACGCTGACGACCGAACCATCACGGTCGAAACTACTTCGCCACAGTAGAATCCATCGCTTCCGCCGGAGCGTCTTTCGAAAGCCTGTCCGCAAAAGCCGCTTCGAGCGTTCCCCACTCCGACGCCTCTTCCGAGGAAAGAAGTACGGGCTTTTTAAACTCCCGCATTGCCGAAAGGGCCTTTGCCGTATCCGCATTCTGCAGTGCCGCACGAACATCTTCCAGAATATATTCCTGGGTATTCTGCAAATCCTGGATTGCGCCTAGACGGATGACGCGCAGACTGTCCATGTCGTTCGGGACATAGCTCAAATCCCAGGTGCTGTCGTAGCAGGCCTTTGCCGCAAGCAGATCGCCCCCGTCGTAGAGAAGCGCACAGCGGGCAAAAAGTTCGGAACTCTCCTGCTTCGTGTACTGGTAATACTTGTAGCCGCCAACGATCGCGCCGATGATGAGCAAGATGACCAGCGCATCCTGCCACCCGATGAATCCCGAGATTTCCACTTTCTTCTTGCCGTTCTCGGAACCTTCTTCCCCGTCATCCTCGTCTAGCGGATTTTTCTTGCCCATGATATTGATAAAGCTCAGCATAGTCACTCCTATTTTTTGATACGCCCGAGAGCCTTGAACGCTTCCGCATACAGATAGATTTGCCTGAGAAGGCTAGCGAAACCGTTCGCACGCGTCGGGGAAAGCCCGGTCTGCAGACCGATTTTCTGAAAGAACGCCGGATCCGCAGCGAGGATTTCGTCCGGAGTCCGGTTGTCGTAAATTTTTAGCGCCAAGGCGCCGAGACCGCGGCTTATCAGCGGATTTGCGGCCCCGACTTCCGTGTCCATGTGCAGATGCAGAACGCCGTTTGCAAATTCCGGAACGAGGAACATCTTCGATGCGCAACCCGAAACGAGAAACTTTTCGTTCCGCAACGCAGGATCCATACCCGGGTGTTCCCGGGCGAGCTTCAGCAGATATTCCCACTTGTCGTCCGGCGACGTAAAGCCAGCAAACGCCGAACGGATTTCATCTTCAACTTCCTGAATGCTTTTCATCGAAAGAGCCTTGTCAAATAAAGAAAGAACGCATTTTCCAGAGAACGCGCGGAGATGCGGAAAGCACCGTCCAGAAGATGCAGAAGAGCGACCTTTTTTCCTCGGGTACAGAGGCGAGGCGATGGGCGGCGCGGTCAAACTCCGCATCGGTGATGCTCGCAAAGCCTTTTTTCGCGCGGTGAAAGTTCCGGTGGGCCTTTCCCTGGATTTTTTGCCAGCGGATAAGAGCCTCCTTTTCCGCAGAGAGACGCACCGCATCCGACGGAGCGGCGAGCCATTCCAGAACGCACTCGGCGGCGATCTTTCCGCTTTTCAAAGCTTCCACGATCCCGGACCGGCTGATCGGGTTTACCGTACTCGCCGAATCCCCCGCCTTGAAAACGCCAAGAGCCGCAATGGGATGATCCGACTGTCCGCACG
>JBNMGX010000091.1:0-7626 GCA_050872465.1 Hallerella sp. | reverse complement strand
GTCATTGCCGGGCGTGACCCGGCAATCTCTTACAAAAGGAGATTCCCGAGTCGGAGCACGGGAATGACATTGTAATGAGCATGGGTATGACATGGGAAAGAAAGCAGTGGAATGATAACGGACCATGTCCCGCATCGCTCTTATCGGGAATTTAAATGTCCGCGGTTCTAAGCATTAACCTCTAACACGCCAAACCAATTCTTTCTATCTTTCTCGTGGAAAATCCAAAGGAATTATTATGTCCGAAACGATAACTTCTGCGCAAGTTCGCGAATCCTTTATCAAGTTCTTTGAATCCAAGGGACATTTGTTTGTCCGCTCTTCGCCCGTGGTTCCGCATGACGATCCGACGCTCATGTTTACGAATGCCGGCATGAACCAGTTCAAGGCGATTTTTCTCGGTGACAATCCGAAGGGCTGGAAGCGTGTCTGCAACAGCCAAAAGTGCATCCGCGTTTCGGGCAAGCACAACGATTTGGACGTCGTCGGTCGGGACAATTACCATCACACTTTTTTCGAAATGCTCGGAAACTGGTCGTTTGGGGATTATTACAAGCGCGAAGCGATTTCCTGGGCGTGGGAACTTTTGACCGAAGTCTGGAAACTTCCGAAAGAACGCCTGTTCGCGACGGTTTACCAGGACGATGACGAGGCTTGGCAAATCTGGAAAGAGGTGTCGGGGCTTCCCGATGACCGTATCATGCGTTTTGACGCCCACTCGAATTTTTGGGAAATGGGCGATACCGGGCCATGCGGTCCCTGTTCCGAAATCCATCATGACCGCGGCGATATCTCGACCCAGGCCGAAACGTTCAAGGATCCGGTTCTCGGCGTGAACGGCGAAAACGACCGCTACATCGAAATCTGGAATAACGTGTTCATGCAATATGAACGCCTCTCGGACGGCTCGCTTGTTCCGCTCAAGGCGAAGAATGTCGATACCGGCATGGGTTTCGAACGAATCTGCGCCATCCTGCAGGGAAAGACCAGCAACTACGACACGGACGTGTTCAGCCCGATTATTCGGAAAATCGCGGAGCTTTCCGGCGTGCCTTACAGCGAAGGAAAGGACGGGACGCCGCACCGTGTGATAGCAGACCATCTCCGGGCGCTCTCCTTTGCGATTGCGGACGGGGCGCTTCCGTCGAACGAGGGCCGTGGCTATGTGCTGCGCCGCATCCTCCGCCGTGCGAGCCGTTTTGCCCGCCTTCTCGGACAGAAAAAGCCTTTCATCTGCAACCTGGTACAGGTTCTCGCCGATACGATGGGCGACGCTTTCCCCGAAATCCGCGAACGGAAGGATTTCGTCGCATCCGTCATCCGCAGCGAAGAGGAAAGCTTTATCCGCACGCTCGATGCCGGATTGGAACGTTTTGCCTCGATTTCCGCAGACCTCAAGGCCGGCGATAGAATTCCTGGCGACAAGGTGTTCCTGCTTTATGATACGTATGGTTTTCCGCCGGATCTCACGGGAATTCTCGCCGAGGAGAAAGGCCTTTCCATCGATGAAAAAGGCTATGAAAAATGCATGGAAGAGCAGAAGGCCCGCGCCCGCGCAAACATGAAGCAGAGCATCAACACGATGGGCTCCGAAGGCTGGACGGAATACGCTGTCGGTTCGACAAAATTTGTCGGTTACGAGCTGAGTTCCGCGACGGTAAAGGTCCTGCGCTACCGGGAGGATAAAGACGTTCTCTCCATTGTGCTCGATACGACGCCGTTCTATGCGGAAATGGGCGGACAGATCGGTGACAAGGGAACCCTTGTTTCTGAAAATCTTGAAATTTCGATTTTTGACACGGTCCGCGTAAACGATACGACGGTGCACCGCGGCAAGGTGACAAAGGGCGAAGCGAACAGGGAAACGATGGCTTCGGAATTTTTGGCGACAGTCGATGATGTCCGTCGCTCCGACATCCGCAAGAACCATTCCGCAACGCATTTGATCCAGGCCGCACTTCGGCAGGTTCTCGGCAGCCATGTGCAGCAGCAGGGAAGTTTCGTTTCGAACGAACTGTTGCGCTTTGACTTCAGCCATTTCAACGCGATGACTTCGGATGAAATCCAGCAGGTCGAAGATTTGGTTAATGCCAAGGTGATGGAATGTTTGCCGGTCGCTACGGACGTGATGGATGTCGATGAAGCGAAGTCCAGCGGAGCGATGGCGCTTTTCGGAGAAAAGTACGGCGACAAGGTTCGCGTGGTCAAGATGGGAAATCCCGGCGAGGAATTTTCAAAGGAACTTTGCGGCGGTCTGCATGTGCAGAACACGGGAAACATCGGCATGGTGAAAATCATTTCCGAATCGAGCGTTTCTTCGGGCGTGCGCCGTATCGAAGCGGTGACGGGCCGCGGTGCGTTAGCTCTTCTCCGGGCCGGTACGCAAATCCTGACCGCTCTTCGCGAACAGCTCCGTTGCAAGGATGCCGATGTCCTCGACCGGATCCAGCAGGCTTTCGCCAAGACGCAGAACTTGGAAAAGAGCCTCCAGTCCGTACAGCTTGAACTGGCGACGCTTGCCGCGGGAGAACTTTTGCAAGGCGCTGTCAACGTGATGGGCGTGAATCTCTATGTCCGGGAAATGTCCATGCCTGAAGACCGCTTCAAGAACTTGCTAGACGGTGTGCAGAACAAGCTCGATGCCGAATCCGTCGCCGTGATAGCGAACAAGGGTGGCGCCAACGGAAGCATTGCCGTCATGGTCGGGAAAAGTGTCCAGGCGAAGGGCATCAAGGCGGGCGATATGGTCCGCGACCTGGCGAAGGCTTGTAACGGTAAGGGAGGCGGACGTCCGGATAGAGCCCAGGCCGGAACCCGCGAACCGGAGAAAATTTCGGCAGCGATTGCGAACGCGAACAACTGGATTCGTACAAAACTCGGCGCGTAAATTTTCAGGACGAAGGTTTTTCCGATGAAAAAGGTTTACACGCAAGAAGCTCCGGCAGCAATCGGTCCGTATTCCCAAGCGGTGATTTCCGGCGGGTTTGTGTATCTCTCCGGGCAGATTCCGATAAATCCCGAAACGGGAACGCTTGCAGGAGATTCCATCGAAGCCCAGGCGGAACAGGTGTGCAAGAACATCGAAGCGGTCCTGAAAGTTGCGGGTTCTGAAAGTTCAAAGGTCGTGAAGACGACATGCTTTCTGCGATATCTTTCGGACTTTGAAGCTTTCAACGCCGTTTACGAAAGGCATTTTGTCGGGAAGCCCGCACGGAGCTGCGTCGAAGTTTCCGCTCTTCCCAAAAATGCGCTGGTCGAAATCGAAGCTGTCGCGGAGTTAAGCTAAAAGGAAGCTAGGAGTTTCGTTCAAAAGAAAAAGTCCCGAACGTTTTCGGGACTTTCGCTTTGAAACCAGCAATTCGTTTACTTGTTGATCGCGGCGAGGAATGCGTCCTTTTTTTCCTGCAGGAATTCGCGGCTGTTGTACTTGCGGATTCGGCGGAGCGCCTGGTCGCGCAACTGGCGGACGCGTTCGTGGGAAATGTTCATCGATTCGCCGACTTCGCGAAGCGTCTGGGGTGCTTCCAGGTTGATGCCAAAAATACCTTCGATGACTTTTGCTTCGCGTTCCGGGAGTTGCTCCATCAGTTCCTTGGAAAGGTTCTCCACGCTCTGGATTTCGGAATCGGATTCCGGGTTGATCGCGCTGCCGTCGGCGAGAACTTCGGCGTATGTCGCCTTGGAATCCGCCTTGAGCGGGCTGTCGAACGAAACGCCCCGTTGCCCGATCTGGATGAGTTCGCGAATGTCCTCGCTGATCTCCTTTCCGCGGGACTGCTCGTGCAGAGCCTTGCGGACGCGGAGGTGCTGGTTTGCCGGCAAGCGGATCAGGTTTCCCTGTTCGTTGATAGCCCGGGTGATATATGCTTTAATCCACCACACGCCGTAACTGATGAACTTGAGACCGCGCGTATGTTCAAAGCTTTCGATGGCGCGGACTAGTCCCATGGCGCCTTCGCTCACGAGATCCGGCAGGGGAATCGGGCAACCGCGGTACTGGATGGCGACTTTCAACACGAAACGCATATTGGCGGAAATCAGTTTTTGCCGGGCGATTTTGTCGCCTTCCTTGGCTTTCTGGAACAGAATCTGTTCTTCTTCTCGGGTAAGCGGAGCCGTCTTGCGGATGTCATCCAAATAGCGTTTGAGCGTTACGTCGGTCGAATCGATGTGCATTTACAATCCTTTTTCCTATAAATATCGCTTTTTTTAGAGCAAAGGGCGTGCCAAAAGTGTAAAATTTTAAAATTGTTGTAAAATTTTGCCTTTTGGGGCGAAAAGAGGACGGTGAGAAATGGTCTTGTAAAAATTCAGGACAAAAATGTCTTTACTTTTGTGACTTTTTAACTTTTTGCGTCATTATTTGATGACTTGCGAAAAATTAAAGCCGATGAAAACCGGTTCCTGTCCGGAGAGTCTTTTTAACCTATATTTTCATTATGCCAATCAGAGAACCAGATCAAACCGTATGGGATCGTTTTTGGGCCCGCAAAAAGGACCTTTCCAAAGTCTATCCGGCATCCCCGACGATTCTCAAGACCATCTACAAGCACTTTCCGAATGTAAAGGGAATGAAAATTTTGGAGGTGGGACCGGGCTCGGGACGAGACAGCGCAGACCTGGCGAAGCACGGTGCGGACGTCTATGTTCTCGACTTCTCGGCGGAAAGCCTGAAAACGGTGGAAGCTCTCCGCATTCGGGAAAATCTGGAAGAAAACCTGCACTGCGTCCGTGGCGATGCTTTCAAGGCGCCTTTTCCGACCGGAACTTTTGACTTGGTTTTTCACCAGGGACTTGCCGAACATTTTAGAAACCCGAAGCCGCTGATCGCGGAAAACTTTCGAATTGTAAAACCCGGCGGGCATATCCTTTGCGATGTGCCGCAGACCGTGCATCCCTATACGGTTATCAAGCACGTTCTCATTGCGATGGGAAAATGGTTTGCCGGCTGGGAAACGCAGTTCACGATCGGCGAACTGCGGAAGCTCTTGAAGTCGGCGGGCTTTGAAATTGAATACGAATACGGCGACTGGATGCGCCCGAACCTTTTCTACCGGATGCTTCGCGAACTGTGCTTTAAGGCGCATGTCGAACTTCCCAAGTATCCGCTTGCGGGCTCCGCTTACCAGAAAGGGAAAGATGCCCTCTTGGATGCGTTTGACCGGATTCCCGTTTCGCGGTACACGCAGCTTTCTATCGGAATCCTGGCGAAGAAACCCGGAAAATGAAATCGGGATTGAAATCCTTTCTTGTGTTTTGCGTCAAGCTGTGCGTGACGTTTGTTCCGTGCTATTTTGTCTATCGGAAAATCGTCAGCGCGCCTGGCTGGGATACCGGAGATATCTGGGAACTTTTTTCGTTCCGCTCGATCCCACCGCTCCTTTTGGCGCTTTTCTGTCTTTTGCTTTCCAACTTTATCGGCTGCCTGCAATGGAAGCTTTTGCTTGACAGGCAAGATGTCCAGATGGGTTACGGCCACTTGGTGAAGCTTTATTTTGTCGGACTTTTTTTCAATAACTTCATGCCGGGCAATGTCGGCGGGGACGTGAAAAAAGTCTATGATATTCGGATGCAGGGCGACCAGAAGACGGTCGGAGGCGGATTGACGGCGACTTTGTTCGATAGGCTTTTCGGGTTGTTTTTCTTGAACGTTCTCGCTCTTCTTGTCGGCCTTTTGTTTTTTGTTTACGATCCGGCTGAGAGGCTTTTCCTGTTGCCTTCGTTTTGGGTGTTTCTTGGGTTTTGTGCGCTTCTTGCCGGGCTTTTCAGCAAAAGGCTGGGACGGATTTTCGCTTGGCTTACGGGAAAGGTGCTGCCGATTTCTGCACAGGTTCGCGTTCTACATTTCCAGCAGAGATTCCAGAATTACCGGAATCCGAAGCTTTGGCTGAACATCACGGTTCTGTCCGCGGTGACGCAGGGTTTGCGTGTTGTCGTGCATTATTTTTGTGGACTGGCGATTGGGCTTGACATTGACGTTTCGTGGTATTTTTTCTTCATTCCGATGGTCGCCGTGGTGAGCGCGCTTCCGATTTCTATCGGAGGGTTTGGACCGCGGGAACTTTTGGCTCAGTCCCTCTTTGAGCGAATTGGCGTTTCGGGGCTAGCGTCCGTGATGGTGCAGCTTTTGGCGTATTTGGTGAGCCTTTTGGTGAGTCTCGTCGGAGCGGTTTTCTTCTTGACGGAAAAGAAACGTAGGAACTAGAGTTTTGCGGGACAAGGGACACGGTGAGATGTCATTCCCGTGCAGCGACACGGGAATCCCTTCTCGTTATAATATCATCCCCGTGCTCCTTTATACCGTCATTCCCCGGCTTGTCCGCCGCGGCGGACGCAGACCGGGAAATTTCAGGGATTATCGGGTCAAGCCCTGTATTCAGAACTTAGTTGAGAGATCTTAGAGCTTAGAACTGCTGACATTTAAGTTCTCGGGACGAGTTTAGCGGAACACGGGACGAGGGAACTTGAAGCGAACAGAGTTCTCTAAGTTCTAAAATCTCAGATCTAAGCTCTGGTTATGCTCCAGGATGACCGCTTGAAGTAAAAGTCCGCTCTGATATTCCTCATCCCGTTTAGCGTGTCCCGTATCCCACTGAATCCTGTTTTCTGCTTCCTGATTCCTCAACACTCAACTATTAACTAATAACTAGCAACTATTCACTAAACTCTGACGACCGCTTCCCTCAAACAACTGATTCCTGACAACTTACAGTTCGCTAAAACGTTAATTCCGCATTCCTAATTCCGAATTCCTCATTCCTGTCTTCTGTCCACTATCAACTAACCACTGTCCACTGATAACTAACCACTAACCACTGATTTCTGCTGCCTGTTTCCTGATTTCTTTCAACTTCTTGCTACCCATCAAATCCGCGCCTTGCCGTTTCGTTCCGGGATTTCAGAAAGCTTAGCAGGGACTCTTCCCGAAGCGGTCTTGAAAAGTAGATGCCCTGGAAGCGGTTTGCTCCGATTTTCTGGCTTTCGAGCAGCTGCTCGCGCTTTTCGATTCCTTTTTGCACGATGTTCACGTGTTTTTTTCGAAGGACTTTCTGCATCGTTTTGAATGCGTTCGAGAAAGAATCTGTGTCCGGCGACAGCAAGCGTTTCTGCCCGAGTTTCACACTCTGAAAATCCCCGGCAAATACGCGATTCCAGTTTGTGTAGCCTTCGCCAAAATCGTCGAGAGAAAATAGAAAACCGAGATTTTGCAGCTTCCGAAAATTTTTCTTGGCTATATCGTTTTCGTCGAGTATGGACGACCGGGAAATTTCCAGCTCGAAGAATCCCGCATCGACTTGGTATTTCTCCAAAGTCCCTTTAAAAAATCCTTCGCAATTTTCGGGAAAAAGCTGGAAGACGCTCATGTTTACGTCGATTTCGCGAAGCCCGCAAAGGAAAGCTTTCTTTTCGTGGATAAACCGGCAGACATTTTCAAAGACAATCCGTCCGATATCGTTTACAAAGTCTTTTCTCTCCGCAATCGGGATAAATTCCGCGGGAGAGATATTCGCAAAACTTGGATCGTTCAGGCGTACTAGCGCTTCCGCCGAATCAAAGAGCGATGTTTCCGAATTCCAGATCGGCTGGTAGAGAATTTCGAATTTGCGTTCCCGGACCGCATTTTCC
>JBNMGX010000090.1:0-7637 GCA_050872465.1 Hallerella sp. | reverse complement strand
TCGTATAGGTACCCGTCCTATTTCGACATGAAGTTCTACGGCCCGAAAAATCCGGACGATTATTTCCAGGTGCTGGCCTTGGGGACGGCTTTGGATGGCAGCCCCGCCTGCGATTATTCGGCGACGGCAAATCTTGACGCGGCCTACGGCAACGCTCCCCGCTGCCAAGTGTCCCTGACAAGCCTCGGAGATTCCGTGCGGACGCCCCTGTTTGCGCATGGGAGCGCGGCCTTCTTTGTCGGGCGGAACAAGGTGTGGAATACGGGACATCCGGTAGAGGTTTCTTTCCCGAACGATTCCGGCTGGCGTTCGGAAGTCGCGGCATCGGGCAAGCCCTGTGGAGATCCGGTCGGATACGTGAACGGTTCCGCCGACTGTTACAAATACTACGAAGGCGGATCGAAACTGCACCGTTATCTGCACGACTTTACGGATGCGGACTGGCTGAATCTCTACACCGAAAACGGTTTCATCCGAAATGCAGTGAACTCGCCAGCGCGTGCGCCGATTCCTACCCGGTTCTATTTCCGGGATTCCGTCGGGGCGTCCCATGCCGCCCTGTCCAATTTACCGCTAAGGCCGAAATCCGCCGATTACGAAAACGGGCATTTTTACATTCCGCTGGATACCGTATCGAAAATCAGGAGCGTTCCGACATTTGACGGCATCACGCTTTCTCGGTATGAATTGCGTCTCGGCGATTCCGCGTATGGAACGTTCAGCGAGGATTCTACGAGGCTTTTGGTCCCGGCGAAGGACACGCTCGTGAAAAAACGGATTTACCGGGAATCCGCGGACAGCGTTCGCCGTGAGCCTTCCCGGATGAAGTCCGCTTCCCTGCCGATGAAGTATTTTTACCGGAATTTCAATTCCTGGATGAAGGATCCGCGGGCGGACAGCGTCGCGCTTCTGCACCTCGATTCTTCGGAGCATTCGCATTTTACCGTCTCCGGGGAAAAGGACGAAAAGGATCGGACGATTCGGTTCAAGGCGGCGAAGGACATTCATGTCGCGCGTCCGAAGGAACTGGTGGAACTTTCGGCGAGCCTCAAGTCGGGCGAGAAGTATCGGCTGTCCTATCTGAAAGACGGCGTGTATTATACCGTCATGGATACGGTCGCAGAGCGTTCGGGATTCCAGAGGCTCGCATGGTTCGACGTGAACCGTCTCCAGGGAAACACGCAGTTCCTGCTTACGTGGGGCGAAGGCGGTAACCTCTATTACAGCGATTACGATTTGCATGTCGGCTCGGCTGTCGAGGCGGAGAAGGAGAGTTCCGTTCAGTCGCTGTTCGGGGATCTGTCAGTCTCGTTTCCGGCAAATGCCTTGGAAGAGCGCAAGGATGTCACGGTTCGGACCGCCGAGGCGGACGATTACCCGTTCGAAGTCTTTGGCGAGATGCCGCTCACGGGACCCGTGATGGAAGTTTTGCCGTCGATGGAATTTGACGATTCGATGAAGCTTCCGCGAATCCAGATGAGAATCTCCCGCGCGGAAATGGATGCCCGGAACGTCACGCCGCAGACGATCAGGCTCTACAAAATCGACTTCGCAAAGAAAAAGTTCGTGCCGCTGGAACATGCGCTATACGGCTACCTGAAAGCGGACGGAAGCGCCGCCGTCCCGGGAGCGTCGGCAGAAAAGGCGACTTGCGGAGCGTGGAATTCCGACGGCTGCTATCCGGGCAAGGGCAAGTGGGAATATCTGCTGATATCCGCGGAGACGAGGACGTTTTCCGTGTTTGCCGCGCTGCCTTCCGCTTTTGCGGACATGCCCGAAGCGGAAATCGAAGTCTTGCCGGAAGTTGCCCGGGTTTCGGAACGGGCTTTGAATGTCCGGGGAACAGCGGAATTTAATCTGTATGTCGATGACGATTCGCTCCGAAGCGACAAGGGCGACAGAACTCCGGCGGAAAGGCTGGACTACTCGCTAGACGAAAAAGGCTTTGCCCATGTGAAGCTTCCGAGGCGTTCCCTTGGAACCGATACCGCATACGTATTCCTTGTGCCGCTCGGAGATGCCGACGCCGACGGGAAAAGAAGCGAACTTTCGGTGGCTTCCGCCGTTGCCCGGGCCTTGACCGTTCCCGCTGAATTTGCCTGCGAACTCCCAAAGGATTCCCTCTGGCTCGGGCTGGACAACGGGTATATGGCCTACGGGATTTCCTGCAACCATCCCGGTGCGGGAAGGGTTTCGCTGGATGTCGACGGCAGGCTCGAAACGGAACTTTCCACTAAGAATTCGGACACGCTCGTCTATGACGGGGCGAAAATTTCGGGGGACGGCTCGCTTGGAAAAATTGCGGACGGCGTTTATGAAAGCCGCTTCTGGGGACGTTCGGTCCTCGGTGATGAAATCCAGACCGCCGGGCCGCTTGTTTATACGGATTCGGCGCGCCCTGTCGTGGAAAGCTGGGACGTCCGCGATTCCTCGGAGGTCCTTGACCGCGTCTTTACCGTGACGGCAAAGGTTCGGGATGCGGAATCGGGCGTTTCGCTTGCGAAGGTTTCCGCTTCGTTTGGCGGAGTTCCGCTGGAAAGCTTCATCTTGCTCCCGGATTCCTCGGGGAACGTTTCCGCGGGTATTCGCCTTTCGCGAAAGCGGCTTTCCGGATGTGTCGGGTGCCGGCTCGCCTTGAATTTCCGCGTCGAGGATTTCGGGCATAATTCAAGCGAAAGAAAGTTTACTTCGGAGCCTCTCTATCCCTATCCGACGGGGCTTGCCCTCTGGTATCCCGCACGGGAAGGAACCGGGAACGTCGCGCATGAATTTTCGGGAACGGGGCATCATCTCGACCTGTCGCCTGTGAAAAGTCCCTGGCAGAGCGATGCCGGAATCTATCTGGGCAAAAGTTCCGACATGGCGAGGGGGGCGGGGAATGTCGATTTGGGAAGCGCGACCTCCTATACCTGGGAAGCTCGGATAAAGCGCGGACATTCGGCGGAGCGGTGGAACGAGCTGTTTTCCTTCCGCGGAACGGATGGGTTTTCTTCCGGGCTTTTCCAGAAGGGACGTTCGCTTCGGCTTTCCGAAGGGAAAAATTCCTGGCTTTCGGGAGAAGTCCTTCCGGTGGAGAAATCCTGGGCGCATGTGGCGGTTGCCGTGGATTCGGCTTCGGTCCGCTTCTATGTCGATGGGAAACTCGCCCGGTTCGTTCCTGGGGGAACCGTTGCGGAACGCGAACTGTATGGCGTCTTCTCCCTGGGCGGAACGTCTTCTTTCATCGGGAACGTCGCCGACATCCGCTTTTACACCAAGGCTCTCTCCGAGGCGGAAATCGCCGCGCTTTCGCTTGCCGTTTCGGAAGGCGGCGAAGAGTCGGAAGTCATCCTTGCAAAAGACTTGACAATCGAAAGCGGCCTCTCGCCTGAATTTTCGTGCGCGGTCGCCGGGAACCGTTACTTTGTTTCCCATGCGGATAAGTCGCGCCTTTCTTTCTCGGTTTCTGTTTCGCGGGCTGGAAACTACCGGCTTGTTGCCTATGCCCGTTCCGCAAACCACTCCGCGGCGAATGCGGTCCTTGGTGAAGGTTCGATGCGTCTTTCCGGCAATCTTTCGCTTTCCGGTGCGTGGCGCGCGGCGTCGCTTGATGGCGTTTCGATTCCGCTATCCGCAGGCTTGCACGAACTCTCGCTCGAATTTCCGGAGAATGTTGAGGTAGGCGGCATAGCGCTTGTGTCGGGAGATGTTTCCGCGCCGATGCTTGCCTGGGGAAAGTTGGGCAAGGACCCCGGAATGGATGCCGGGTCAAAGGTAAAGGCGAGCGTCCGCTACGAAGGGTTCCCTGACCGTTCGATGCTCCGTTCGAGAATCCGCCTGGTGAATGTCTCCGACAGGAAAATCGAAGGCTATTCCGTCCGCTACTATTTCCGCGGCGAGGATCCTCTTTCGGTGAAAGCGCAAGCGTTCTATCCCCAGGACGGCTCAGCCCTTTCCGTCCATGCCGAAAATGCCCGCACCGGATATGCGGAATGGGATTTCGGTGGGGATGTCCTTTTGCCGCGCGATTCTGCCTTTGGCGGACAGGGACCGCATTTCGGGATTTTCAATTCGGATTGGTCTCCGTGGAATGCGGAAGACGATCCTTCTTTTGCCGCGGACGGTGTGACAGGCTTTGCCGCGGACAGGGGAATCGTGGTCCTGGATGCAGACAAGAATCTCGTCGGAGGCTCCTGCGCCGAGATGGAAGACGAAATTTCCGCTTTGCCCAAGGCCCGCGCCGTGGCATCCGACGTTCGGAACGACCGCTTGGCGAGCGAAATCCATATCGCGGTGGAGAACCTCGGAAGTGTCGCGCTCAAGAATTTCGATTTGCAATACTACTTCTATGTCGAAGACGGGCTTTTCCCGGTTCTCGATGTGAACCATTTGGGAACATGCCTCTCTGCGGAACTGGAAAATTTTGGCGCGGGTCGCTATGCGGTGAATGTCCATTGCGTAAACCCGGTCGGCGCGGGAGGCAGGACGGCTCTTCCGGTGAACTTTACGCTGCATCTTCCGGGGTGGGCTTCTGCGTGGAACGCCGATGACGATCCGAGCCATGTCGGGCTTGCGGCTGGGGATTCGGAGGCTCGCGGAATCGGCGTATTCGATTCGCTCGGGAGCCGGATTTACGGAGAAATTCCCGTCTGGCCTGAAACGCTTTCTGTCGCGGAAACAAAAGCTCGCTCGCCGAGCGAACCATCTGAACCTTTCGGAAAAAGCGCGGACGGTGGAAATCTCCAGGTCTTCCGCAGCCCGGACGGCATCCTGCTTTCGCTGAAAGGCGCAGCGACGCTTTCCCTCGACTTGGTAAACGCCATCGGCCTTCCCGTGAAACCGCTCTTTAGCGGAACCCTTCCCGCGGGGGAAAATTTCCTGCCGTTGGATTGGACTGGCTTAGACCTTTCCGCAACCTACCTGGTTCTCCGGGTCGATGGAAATATCAAAACGACAAGGCTTTCGGATGTCAAGGAAAATTAAAGCGAGGTTTCTATGCTTGATTTGAAAAAGTTCTTTTGTTGCGTTGCAGTGGTGAATCTTGCCTTCGGGAGCGCTTTCGCGCTGGATTTACATGCGGTCTTCGACAACCAGAAAAAGGCCGCGTTCCCGGATACCTGCGAAATCCAGATGCGGACCACGGTAACGCTTCCGGGCGGAACTTCGGAAATCGTGGAGACGACGGTCATCCAGGCGGGAGAATCCAAGTCGGCGACGACGGTAAAATCTCGCACGATGCAGATGAAAATTGTCCAGAACGACGGACGGATGAAAGTCACCGACCTGAAGACGGGAAAATCCCTTCCCGCAAATATGCCCGTACAGAATCTCACCGACGTAAATCGGCAGATGGGAAATCCCGCCGACTACAACCCTCCCGTGGCGGAAGGCTCCCTTTGGAAAATAACGCCGAAGGATGCGTCAAAACCGACGCTTTTCTATTCCGTGCGAGAGAAGCGGATCGTTCGGATGGCCGTTCCCGTACAGGGTGCCACCGCGGAGACGGAGCTCGAATATTCGGACGCTTCCGACGAATTGCCGGGGACGCTAAAAAAAGTTACGATTGTGACGCGGGTTGCGGGCGGCGAAAGCAAGGTTGTCCTGGAAGTTCTCAGGGCGAAGCGTCGCCATGTCCTGCCCGGAAAAATATTTGACGTGGAGTGAAAATGCTCGTTTCTATCATTGTCGCTGTTTCGCAAAACAATGTCATCGGCAAGGATGGCCACTTGCCGTGGCACCTTTCGCAGGATTTGAAACGTTTCAAGGCGATTACATCCGGGCATTGCATTCTGCTCGGGCGTAAAAATTACGAAGACATCGGACGTCCGCTGCCGAACCGGACAAGTATCGTTCTTTCTCGCAACCCGAACTTTAACGCTCCGGGATGCGTTGTGGTGCAAAGCCTTTCCGACGGATTCCGCACAGCGGAAAAATCCGGCGAAACGGAACTCTTTGTCATTGGCGGTGCGAACGTCTATGCTGCGGCATTGCCGTTTGCCCAGAGGCTTTACCTGACGCGCGTCCTGGCGAATGTCGAAGGCGATGTCCTGATGCCTCCCCTCGGCGAGAACTGGAAACTGCTCCGCGAGGAACGCACCGAAAAATCGGAAAAGGATGACTTTGCCTGCCTCTTCCAGGTATTTGAACGGGGCTGAATGTTTAGAATCGCGGACGTCTAAGTTTAGTGACCAGTGGTCAGTGCGCAGTGATCAGAACCGCGGACGTTTAAGCTTTCGGGACACGGGATGCGAAAAATTTGACATTGCATGTCTAGGCTTTTTGTTGCGAAGCAACCTGTTGGTCAGGCTGCCGACAGGCAGGCCCGCCCGCTGCGGGCAGGTAGAATCCATTCATATGTCATTCCCTTGCTTGACAAGGGAATCCCTATGATTGGGATTATCGGGTCGAGCCCGATAATGACAGTTTAACGCATAGACGGTTTTTGTCCAGTTTATAGTGATGTTTGATTTCTGTTTCCTGACAACTTACAGTTCGCTAAAACGTCAATTCCGCATTCCTCATTCCTGTCTCCTGATTCCTGTTTTCTGATTTCTCGCAACTATCAACTATCAACTATTAACGAATCTCTGCCAACGCCTCGATCTGCGTTTCCCAGACGGCTGCGGGATCATCGGAGGCAAGCCAGGAAAGGTAGGCGTTTCCCTTGAACGACCAGGCGAAGATGTTTTCTATTCCGGCGGATCGCGCTGCGCCTGTCGCGATGCGGATGTCGTTTTCGCGCCCGGCTTCAATCTGGTAGTTCTTGATCCACATCTGCGGTTCTTTTCCAAACCTTTTGGCGAGCTGGAATATTCTTGCGGAGACTTCAGCGTATGTCTTTTGAACGGATTCTTCGGAAGCTCCGCGTTCCCAGTAAGGGTCGCAGGCGATTTCATCGACGGAAGTTAGCCGTGCAACGCTTTCCCAGTCGTCTAGCCCAGCCGGAAACCACGGTGGCAAGAGGCAGACGCAGCTCCTTTTGCCGCGGGTATGGACGTCGGCGGTCATTTCGGCGAGAAATTCGACCAGGGAATTTTCCCGGAAGGTTTTCACGTCCCGGGTGAGTGCGTTCGGCATCTCGTATCCGAATGCGGCGTGGAACTTTTTCTTGCACTCCGGGCAGAGACAAGCCCAGTTTTCGAGCTTTCCCTTTTCAAAGTAAAAATGCGGCTCATCCCAGAAAATCGTTTCGGCTTGGGAGTCGCACACGGCTTCTATCCAGCGGTGCATATAGGCGCGGAATCCCGGATGGTTCGGGCAGGCGGCGACGACGGGCTTTCCATCGAGGGAAACCTGGCAGAGCGAATGGTCGCGTGAGGTGATTTCCGAGTAGGCTTCTCCACCGAAGACGCGTCCGACGCCCCAGGGATTCACATAGACCTTTAATCCCATTTCTGCGGAAGAAGCGATGATCTTTTTCATCGTCCCCGGATAATACTGGAGATCTTCCTCGGAAAAGGTGTGTAGCACGTGGGTAAAGCCCGCTGACCTGATTTCTTCGAGATCTTCGAGGGCACGCTCGGGATTCCGCACACCGAAATAGGCGATTCCTTTTTTCATCTTAGGGATGGAACGGGGTAACGTTCGACCATTGCGGGGAACAGGCTTCCACGAACACGTGTTCCAGGACATCTTCCCAGTCGCTTTTTCGGATGGGC
>JBNMGX010000089.1:0-7718 GCA_050872465.1 Hallerella sp. | reverse complement strand
GCGTTGCCGTCCATGTGGTGACGGATCTTTACGGGCTGGAAACGTCGAAGTCGGAAGGCTTTGTCACCCAGGCGGTTTCCGATTCAAACGGCATCTGGAGTGTCTCCGCACCGTCGCTAGGCCTTGTCGCGGACAGCTTCCGCGTAGAATTTCGCGGCGAGGATTCCCTCGGACGCCCGCTTGCCGGAACATCCTCCTATATCACACGGGAAACGCTTCTCTCCGCTGCAGACGAAGTTCCTGTCGATACCGTCTGGATGGCCCGCTCGGCGAATTTCCTCGGCAAGGTCTTTCTCGTAGCGAACAGTGCCGGAGAATCCCGGTCGGACACGCTATGCTGGACTTATGGCATCCGGGTGGGATTTTTGGGGACGAGCAATTTCCTGACGGTAAACTCCTGCGACGCGGTCTGGATGCAAAACCTGCCGTCCGGTTCCCAGGACTTTATCTTCTATTCGGGTGACGAGCTGGTGGTAAAGAATCTGAAAACCGGCAAGTTCAATCCCGAGGACTATGTGAAGCTTGTCCATGTGAGCCTTCCGGCGGGCGATACGCTGAAGCAGCAGGGCTTCACTTATACGCCTCCGATGGCGGCTGGCGGAGCCTTTTAAGGAAAAAACACCCTGTCCAAGGGCGTTTTTTGCCGGGCTTTATTGACCGAATGATTTTTTTCTAGTATATTTGCGCTACCTTGAGAATTGAGAGTTCAAAAATCGCATCATGTGACGGATCCTTGCGGCTGAGCTTTGCAAAGGATGCCCTTGATGCAAACGTTTTTGATGAACTTCGCGTCAAGGAACCGCTTGTCGTGGAACTTTCGGTTGTCCCCGACGGTTCGAACAGGTGGCTCCTCACGGGAACTCTTTCCGGGGTACAGGTTTTAGAGTGCTCCCGCTCCCTGGAACTTTTCGACAGTCCGTTCGAGACGCCGATTAGCTTTTGGGTGGAACTCGTTCCGGGAATAGCGGAAGAGGAACTGGACGATACGGACGACGAGACTTTCGGTTTTCGCGTTCCGAGCGCCCAGGATTACGTGGATGTGACCGAATGCGTGCGGCAACTGGTGATTCTCCAGGAACCTCTCCATCCGGTTAAGGACGATCCGGACAAGGACTTTGTCTGGGAAGCCGGCGAAAAGTCGGAAACTCCCGGTGAAGATCCTCGTTGGGAAAAATTGAAAGCGCTCAAGGACAGGATGAAGCGTCCGAATGGATGAATCCTGGACTTGGGCCGAACGATTAGGAGTTCAAAATGGCCGTACCAAAGAGAAAAACATCGACAGCCCGTCGTGACAAGCGTCGTACGCACTGGAAGCTCGAAGCTCCGGCGCTCGCTACTTGCGATCATTGCGGTTCTGCAAAGCGTCCGCACCGCGTGTGCCCGGTTTGCGGTTATTACAACGGCGTGGAAGTTGTCCACATCCAAGAAGCCTAATTCTTTAATTCCCATAAAGGAGTATCTTCCATGATTAGCATTGCCCTTGATGCTTTTGGTGGCGATAACGCTCCGGACGTTGTGGTCCAAGGCGCTATCAATGCCGTGAACAGTTCCGATGGAAAGTTTTGCGTTGTCCTGTGCGGTCCAGAGGCCGAGGTAAAGGCAAAGCTGAATCAGTTCGGTTAAGAAGGTAAGCTGATTCAGGTGGTCGATGCTCCTGAAATGGTCGCCATGGACGAGCATCCGACGGAAGTTCTCCGCAAGAAGCAGCATTCCGGCTTGGTGATGTGCGTTGCCCTTCAGAAGAAGGGCCTTGTCCAGGCAAGCGTTTCTGCGGGAAATTCCGGCGCGATGATGGCGTCGTGCCTGATGATTCTCGGTCGCACGAGTGAAAATTTTGCCCGTCCGCCTATCGGATGTATCATTCCGACGGCCACGGGGCATAGCGTCCTGGTCGATGCCGGGGCGAATGTCGATGAAAAACCGGTTGTCCTCAAGGACTTTGCTCTTGCGGGATCCGTCTTTGCGGAAAGCCATCTGGGTATCCAGAATCCGAAAGTCGGTCTCCTGAATATGGGCGAAGAAGAGAAAAAGGGTCCTATTGCGGTCCAGGAAGCGCACCAGCTCCTGAAAACGGCTCCGGTAAACTTCATCGGCAACATCGAAGGTCGCGATGTCCTTTTGGGCAAGGCGGACGTGATTGTCTGTTCCGGTTTCGTCGGCAATGTCCTGTTGAAGATGTACGAAGGCTTCTACGAACTGCATACAAAGACTTTCGGTGTCATCGATACGCCGGCAGGTCGGAAGTTCAACGAGGCGTGGGACTACCGCAATACCGGTGGAGCTCTTCTGCTCGGGCTGAAAGGTACCGGCATTATCGCCCACGGTCGTTCCGATGCGAAAGCGATCGAGCAGGCCTTGAAAGTCGCCTACACTTTTGCCGCCAACAAGGTTCCCGAAAAAATCGGGCAGAAACTCGCAGGTATTGAAGCCTAATGATGCCTTGGATTTCCCTGTTCTTGGGTCGTTTCGGCCAGAAAGTACAGGGAATGAAGGCTGAGTTTATTGAACAAAAGTTTAAGATTTCGTCCGAAGCGATGCGTTTTCGGACATTTTTTGTTCCTATTTCCTCTCGATAATTTATTTTGGAGAAAACGATGTCGAAAACCATTTTTGTATTTCCCGGTCAAGGCGCCCAGTATGTGGGCATGGGCAAGGCTCTTTCCGAAGCTTTTGCCCCGGCGAAGCTCTTGCTTGAAAAGGCGGACGATACGCTCGGCTTTTCCCTTTCGAAAGTGATGTTCGAAGGTCCCGAAGCGGATTTGAAAATGACGGCAAATACGCAGCCCGCCTTGTTCGTCTCGTCGATGATGGTTTTGGAAGTCCTCAAGTCCGAAGGAATCGGCTTTGATGTCGTTGCAGGGCATTCCTTGGGCGAGTATTCCGCGATTTGTGCGGCGGGTGGCTTCTCTTTTGAAGACGGTTTGAAGCTTGTGCGTTTGCGCGGTTCGCTGATGGCGAAAGCCGGAGAGGAACATCCGGGTTCGATGGCTGCGGTTATCGGCGCAAGCGACGAAAAGGTGCGGGAACTCTGCGATAGCGTCAAGGATGCAGGTCTGGTCGTTCCGGCGAATTACAACTGTCCAGGTCAGATTGTCGTTTCGGGCGAAGTCGAGGCGGTCGCTAAACTGGTGGAAAATTGTGTCGCGCAGGGTGTCAAGGCGGTTTCGCTCGCGGTCTCGGGAGCGTTCCACAGCCCGCTGATGCAGAGCGCCCAGGCGGGTCTTGCCGAAGCGATTGAAAAGACGGCTTTCCACGATTTGCAAAAGCCTCTTATTGCGAATGTCACCGCGTCTTCGGTGACGGATGCGAAGGAAATTCGAGAATTGCTCGTGCGCCAGCTGGTAAGCCCGGTTCGCTGGAGCGAGTCGATGGCGTATGCGGTCAAGGAATGCGGGGTTACCGCAGGCGTAGAAGTCGGCGTGGGCCATGTGCTTTCGGGACTTCAGCGGAAAATCGACCGCTCGGTGAAATTTTCCGCCGTGGAATCCGTGGAATCGGTCCTGGCCTTGAAAGGAGCGTTATGATTGATTTGAAAAATAAAGTCGCCGTTGTGACGGGGGCTTCTCGCGGCATCGGGCTTGAAATCGCCCGGACCCTCGCTTCCCTCGGGGCGCGTATCGCCTTGATTTCGACCAGGGAACGCGAAGAACTCGCTTCGCAAATTGCCGGCGAGACCGGTTCCGAAGTCAAGAGTTATGCCTGCGACGTTTCGGATTCCGAACAGGTCGCTTCGACGTTTAAGGCGATTCTCGACGCGTTCGGCCAAATCGATATTTTGGTAAACAATGCGGGCATCACGCGGGATGGCCTGGTGATGCGGATGAAGGATGCGGATTTCGACGACGTGATTCGCACGAATCTCCGTTCGGCGTTCCTCTGCACTCGGGCGGTTGCCCGTCACATGATGGGACGTCGGACAGGTCGTATCGTGAACATGGCGAGCATCAACGGGATTCGCGCCCAGGCGGGACAGGCCAACTATGCGGCGTCCAAGGCGGGTATCATCGGGCTTACCAAGACAAACGCGATGGAATTTGCCGCTCGCGGGATTACGGTTAATGCGGTCGCTCCGGGATTTATCGGTACGGACATGACGGCGAAGCTTTCCCCGGAAACGCTCGAAAAATTCAAAAATTCCATTCCGGCGCAGCGAATCGGGCAGCCGAAAGATGTCGCAAACGCGGTCGCTTTCTTAGTATCCGATGAAGCCGCTTACATCACGGGACAGGTCCTCGGAGTCGATGGCGGTCTCGGGGCGTGACTTGATATTTTACAAAAAGTTTCTAACTTTTCACAAAACCTCAAACGGAGTTAAAAATGACTGAAGAAGAACTTCTCAAGAAAATTACGGCTGTTGTCGTCGAAAAGCTCGGTGTGAAGCCGGAAGACGTGACCCGCGACGCTTCCTTCGTGAACGATCTCGGTGCCGATTCCCTCGACCGCGTGGAACTCGTGATGGCTCTCGAAGACGAATTCGACATCGAAATTCTCGATGAAGACGCCGAAAAGTTCATCAAGGTTTCCGACGTTCTTTCCTATATCCAGAACAAGCTCAACAAGTAATTTCTGGATTCTCAAAACAGCTCTTTCGTTGGCTGTCCTTTTTCAAAGGCGGTGTGATGAAAGGGCTGTTTTTGTTTTAAATGAAACTTTTTGATTGAAAACGGCTTTTACAAAATTGTCTTGAATTGGGGACAACCGGTTTGGAAAATTTCAAACAAATGAATTTTTTTGACTTCTTGTTTGATGATAATTTTTTAACATTGAACGAACGTTTGATTTCATAGGAGGAATCGATGTCCGAAAAGCCGATGACGAACCAGAGAGCGATTCGTGCGCTGAACGATTTGAAAGTCTATGCGAGTTCCCGCTCGCTCGATGCGGTGAACTATGCGATTGCCGTATTAGAAAAACTGGAAGAAGCCGGCGTGGAACAGCCGCTGGAATCCCTAACCCCGAAAGGAAAGTAATCATGGAAACTTTGGATACCTTGGCTCAGGCCGTTCCGAATGCGGCGGATACGCTTGCAAATGTCGCTCTCTCCGTGGAGACTGTTGTCGCCGATTCGGTGGCGAATCTTGCCGAAACGTCAAACTGGATTTTCCAGCATGGGACATTCTGGTCGCTTGTTCCGCCGGTTGTGGCGATTGCGCTTGCCTTGATTACGAAGGAAGTTTATTCCTCGCTTTTTATCGGTGTCTTGATCGGCGGGCTGTTCATCAGCCAGGGAAGTTTTTCCGCGTTCCTGGATGCGACATTTAAAGACGGTCTTGTCGCGAAGGTGGCGGATCCGTGGAATGTCGGCATCCTTTTCTTCCTGGTCATTTTGGGGACGATGGTGACGCTGATGAATCGCGCCGGAGGCTCGGCGGCTTTTGGAAACTGGGCGCGGTTGCACATCAAGTCGAAAGTCGGCGCCCAGGTGGCGACGATTTGCCTAGGCATCCTGATTTTTATCGATGACTATTTTAACTGCCTGACCGTGGGAAGCGTGATGCGCCCAGTGACGGATAGGTTCAAGGTGAGCCGTGAAAAGCTCGCCTACTTGATCGATTCGACGGCGGCTCCTGTCTGCATTATCGCTCCGATCAGTTCGTGGGCGGCTGCTGTTTCGGGATTTGTCGAAGGGGAAGACGGTCTCGGGCTTTTTATCAAGGCGATTCCGTTTAATTTCTATGCGCTGTTTACGATTCTCGCCCTTTTTATCGTCGCTATCGGGAAGGTGAATTTTGGTCCGATGAAAAAATACGAGACGATAAATGAAGCGGTAGATGAAAAGCTCGATGCGATGAATGTCCCGGATGGCAAGGGAAGTATCCTCGATTTGGTCGTTCCTATCGTGCTTCTGATTGTCCTTTGTACGACAGGCATGATTTATACGGGCGGATTTTTCGCTTCCGGAGAAGACGCCAAGGGCTTTGTCGAAGCCTTTGCAGGCAGTGACGCTTCGATTGGTCTCGTGCTCGGTTCTTTTGCCGCCCTGATTTTGACATTGATTTTTTATCTGTCTCGCCGAGTTCTCGGGTTTAACAAGTGCATGGCCAGCCTCCCTGACGGTTTCAAGGCGATGGTCCCGGCGATTCTTATCCTCTGCCTGGCGTGGACTCTGAAAGGCGTGACGGATACGCTCGGGGCGAAGGAATTTGTCGCCGGTATCGTGAGCGGAGGAGCTGCCGGTGTGATGAACCTGATGCCCGCTGTCATTTTTGTCATCGCGGCCCTTCTCGCGTTTGCGACGGGAACTTCCTGGGGGACGTTTGGCATATTGATTCCCATTGTCGTTGCGGCATTTGGCGGAATCGATTACAGCTTGATGATTATTTCCATTTCTGCGTGTATGGCCGGAGCGGTTTGCGGAGACCACTGTTCGCCGATTTCGGATACGACCATCATGGCGAGTGCCGGGGCGGAGTGCAACCACGTGAACCATGTGAACACGCAGTTGCCTTACGTCCTTTTCGTTGCGGGCGTTTCGTTTGTGACATATATTGTCGCGGGATTTGTCCGCAGCGCTGGCGTTTCCCTTTTGGTAGGCGGAACGTTGATCGTTCTCGGCCTTCTGGTTTTGAAGGCGAAGAATCGTCCGGTGAAAAAATCCTAAACTTTTCGATTGAAGCGAATCTGGGAGATGACGACGGCTGAAAAAATCAGGAGGCAGCCGAAAGCTTCTTTCAGGGAAAGGCGCTCTCCGAGAACTATCCAGCCGGAGAGAACGGCGAATACGGATTCGAGGCTCATCAGAAGCGAAGCGACGGTGGGCCTTATCTTGTTTTGGGCGATGATTTGTAGCGTAAAGGCGACGCCGCTCGATAGGATTGCCGCATAGAGAAGCGGAAACCAGGAACTCGCCTGGGAATAGATTTTTAGTGCATTTTGAATCCCGTGGGTCGAGGCTTGCATATCGACGAAGAACATGGGAAATGCGGACAGGATTCCCACGACGAGGAACTGGATACAGGACAGTCGGATGTTATCGACGGTTCCGACAAATTTATCGACGACGAGAATCTGGACGGCAAAGGCGATTGCGCAGAGGAACGAAACGGTGTCGCAGAATTCCAGGGAAAAGTTTTCCCGGATGCAGAGCATGTAAAGCCCGACAAGCGCGAGTGCCACGCAAATCCAAGTCTTGACCGAACCTTTTTTCCCGAGAAAAAGGCTTAGAATCGGGACGATAAAGATGTAGCATGTCGTGAGGAAACCGGATTTCCCGGCGGATGTTCCCAAAAAGATTCCGAGTTGCTGCAGATTGTTTCCAAAAGCGAGAGCCGTTCCGCAAAGAATGCCTGCTATCCAGAGCGTTTTTTTCTCCGCTGAATTTTTGGGCTGTTTGGGGCTTTTCCCGAACTTGTCGAGGGTTTTAAAAAGTCCGAACAGGAATACCGCAGCGATAAAGCTTCGAAGGCATGTGAAGACAAAAGGCCCCGCGGAATTCCCTTCGACCTGGGCGACGAAAGTTGTTCCCCAGATGAAAGCGGTCAGAACCAGTAGAAAGCTATAGCCGAGATTTGCCATGGGCCAATTATAGGAATTTAGGCGGTTGGGTGGCATGGCTTAGATTTGAGTTGGTTGTCGAGAGGAATCAGAAATCAGGAGACAGGAATCAGCGGTTAGCGATCAGGGATCAGAACTCAGAGCTGAGATTTTAGAGCTTAGTGAATAGTTGCTAGTTATTAGTTAATAGTTGAGTGTTGAGGAATCAGGAAGCAGAAAACAGG
>JBNMGX010000088.1:0-7805 GCA_050872465.1 Hallerella sp. | reverse complement strand
GCAAGCCCCGTATCCCTCTGGGCATAGACATGTTCGAGGTTGATTTCCCGGACGGCGTTCCCGAGAAAAGGCGCTTTTGTGGAATCGGAAAGTTCACGCTCGGGAAGGTTTTCTTTTGGTGTTTCGGCAAAGCGTTCCGCGAAGTTTTCCCCGTCGGATTCCCGGAGCGCACAACGTCCGCACTGGATGATTCCGGCAAGCGCGAGGACAAGAAGCACTGCCCGGTTGAAAAGGCGCCATTTGCGCGGGAGAGGCCTTGGGAAAGTCATCCTTTCGGCGCTAGATGGAAGATGGTCTTGCGGTAGTATTCAAGCTCCGCGATGCTTTCCCGGATATCGTCTAACGCCTGGTGACGCTCTTCCTTCTTGAACTCGGAGAGGTTCGGGAACCAGCGGAACGCCAGCTCCTTGATGGACGAAACGTCGATGTTCCGGTAGTTGAGCCAGCCCGAAATCTTGGGCATATATTTATACAGGAAGCGCCGGTCCTGCGTGATGGAATTTCCGCAGAGGAGGTTTCCGCTGTGATCCTTGTCGTGCTTTACGGTGAACTGCTGGATGAACTTGAGCGTGACGTCTTCCGCGTCGGCGAGGCTGTAGGGGGAGTGCCTGACTCGGGAAATCAGCCCGCTCTGCGTATGGTGCCGCGTATTCCAGTCGTCCATGCTGTTCAGGACGTTTTCCGGCTGGCGGATGGCGATGACCGGACCTTCGCCGAGGACTTTCAGGTTCGGGTCCGTTACGATTGTCGCAATCTCCAGGATGACGTCGCGTTCCGGGTCGAGGCCGGACATTTCCAGGTCCATCCAGACTAGATTGGGAGCGGTTCTGTTTTGAATACTCATTTAATTCCAAATTTATAAATTTATGGTGTTGTCTTGAAAATCCGGTCGTCTTTCGGGACGGCCCGTCACCCAAAACAAAAGGAATTGAAAATGGAAGAAGTTGTGATTACGGGCATGGGCTGCGTCTCGTCCCTCGGAAATTCCCCGGATGCGCTGTGGGCGAATCTTCTCGCCGGGAAGTCTGGCGTTTCGAACATCGAGAAAATGGACACTTCCGCTTACGAGGTGCATTTCGCGTCGGAGGTCAAGGAATTTGACGATTCCGCATACTTTAACGCCCGCGACCAGAAACGCTATTCCCGGAACATCCGCTATGCGGTCTATGCGGCTCTCCATGCGGTCGAAAATTCGGGGCTGGACCTTGAAAAGGTCGATAAGTCCCGCGCCGGCGTGATTGTCGCTTCGGGCATGGGCGGCATGGATATTTACTACGACGGTTCTGCGGCTTTGGCGACCAAGGGACCGCGCCGCGTCTCCCCGTTCTTCATCCCGATGTCCATCACGAACATGGCGACGGGTGAAATCTCGATTCGCCTGGGATTCATGGGGCCGAACTTCGTGACGACTTCCGCCTGCGCATCGTCGAACCATGCGCTGATCGCCGCTGCGGACCAGATTCGCCTGGGACGCGCCGACGTGATGATCGCCGGCGGAACGGAAGAGGCGGTGACTCCGGTTTCGCTCGCCGGCTTTGCGAACATGCACGCTCTTTCCCGCAGAAACGACGATCCGGCCAGGGCTTCCCGCCCGTTTGACAAGAACCGCGACGGTTTCGTCATCGGGGAAGGTTCCGCGGTGATGGTTCTCGAAAGCCGGAAACATGCGGAAGCCCGCGGGGCGAAAATCTACGCGACCATCGCGGGCGTCGGACTTTCCGCCGATGCGCACCACATTACCGCTCCGCGCGAAGACGGTGCCGGGGTGAAGCTCGCCATCGCAAACGCTCTCCGCGACGCGAAACTCGAACCGGAACAGGTCGGCTACATCAACACGCACGGCACATCGACTCCGCTCGGGGACGTCGCCGAATGCAAGGCGATCTGCGAAATTTACAAGGGCAACACCCAAAATCTGAAAATCAACTCTTCGAAGTCGATGATCGGGCACATGCTCGGCGCCGCTTCCGCGATCGAGGGCATCATCACGATCAAGTCCCTCATCGACCAGAAGGTGCACGGGACGCTGAACGTCGAGGAGCAGGACCCGGCGATTACGCTCGATGTCTGCAAGGACGGTGCCGTGGAGCATACGTTCGACTATGCGATGTCGAACAGCTTCGGTTTTGGCGGTCACAACAGCGTCGTCATCTTCGGACGCGAGAAATAACCGACCAAAACTTGATGAACGAGGCGTCTCTTGCGAGGCGCCTTTTTTCGGATTTCCTAAATTACAGACGTGCGCTCCCTTTTCCGAAATATCGCCTTGGCGCTGCTCCTTTCCCCGCTTGCGTTTGCCGGCGACGGGGAAGGCTCGTTTGTCCGTCCGCAGAAGGTCGTGGATGGCGGTTTCCCGCTTCCCCGCGAGACCAGCTTCCAGCAGAAGGGAATCGGCGTGGGGCTCGGGCTGGGCGCTCTCTTTCCGAGCGGCAAGCATTGCAATACGCTCGCCCAGTGGCAGGGAACCTTGGAATACTATTATGCGAAGTTCCTGAGCGCGGGATTTTCCGTGCGGATGTACGGCGGAAACATCGACGACCGCTATTCGATGATTTACCAGAGATACCATACGCATCTGAGGCTGCACTTTGTGATGGATTCGGCCTGGAGCTTCTACGCTTCGCCGACTTTCGGGTTCGAAACGACGAGCCTTTCGGAAATCCGCAACACGGACGGCACGCCGCCAAACCGTTTCGGCGTGACCGAGGAGGAAAAGAAAAGCGCGGTCGGTTGCGACAACGAGTACAGCCTCGACGGATTCTCGGGCGGGATGGAATTCGGAACGGGTTTTCGCTTTGCTGCGGACTGGGCGCTGAACGGCGGGTTCGGGCTCGAATACAATGTGGCGAATGTCGGTCAGCTATCTCTGTCGCTTGGGCTTGGATTCAACTTGCGGAACCACTGGGACTACCTGAAGAACCATTTTCTCGGCGGCTGGCTCGTGCTGGAATTTCTCGCGCACAACTACTTTTCGGAAAGCTCGAATTCCTGGGGCGAGGCCGTTTTGTTCGCTTTTATCCTGAACATTTGACGGATTTTTCTTTTTTTGCTAAATTTGGGTTCCCCATGCAAGTGGGGCCCTCCTGTGTCCATGGTGGGCGCGGGCTGAAGTCCAAAGGGATATTATGAAACAATACGAGACGATGGTGGTCCTCGATGCCATGCTCTCCGACGACGTGATCGCGTCCGAAGTGCAGAGCTTTGCCGACAAGATTACCGCTGCCGGCGAAATCGTTCGCCGCGACGACTGGGGCAAGCGCAAGCTCGCTTACGAAATCAACCACAAGAGCCACGGCTACTATGTGATTTTTTACTACAAGGCGGAATCCTCCGTGGTCGCCGAACTGGAACACATCTTCAAGCTCGACGAAAACGTTCTCCGCTGGATGACCCTCGCGGATTATCCGATGACGGAAGTTATCTACGACAAGAACCTGAGCCAGACCGAAGACGTGACTCCGATCGACGCTGAAGAAGGAGATGCTGAATAATGGCTTTCGAAGACAAGAAGAACAATTCTCGCGTTCGCCGCAAGAAGACCTGCTGGTTCACCGAGAACAAGATCGAATTTATCGACTACAAGGACGAAAAGGTCCTCCGCCGTTTCATTTCCGAACGCGGCAAGATCATCCCGCGCCGTATTTCCGGTACGAGCGCCAAGTATCAGCGTATGCTGGTCGAAGCGATTAAGCGTGCCCGTCACATGGCAATTTTGCCGTTCGTCGCAGATACGTTGCGCTAAGGAGTAAAAATGGAAATTATTCTTAAAGCCAATGTGCCGAATCTGGGCAACATGATGGACGTGGTGAAGGTAAAGAACGGCTATGCGCTCAACTACCTTTTCCCGAACAAGCTCGCCATCCGCGCGACGGAAGAAGCGAAGAAGAAAATCGCTGAAAACCGCGAAGCGATGGAAGCTCTCTTCAACAAGGAACTGGGCAAGGCTCGCGAAGTCGCCGCAAAGCTCGCTGAAATCACCGTGAACCTTTCCCGTCGTGTCGTCGAAGGCGAACGTCTTTACGGTTCCGTGACCGCTGCGGACATCGCGGACGAAATCACGAAGCAGGGCGTGAAGGTGACCCGTGCGCAGATCGCGCTCGCGGAGCCAATTAAGCAGCTCGGCGTCTATCCGGTTGCCGTGAAGGTTTTCGGGGACGTTTCCGCAGAAGTGAAGGTCTGGGTCGTCAAGGCCGACTAATTCAGTTCTGAAATTTTGAAAAGCAAGCCGCCCGACGGGCGGCTTGCGCTGTTTTAAAAACTTAAAAATTGAAAGATTGAAAGTTGCAAAATCTGCATTTTTATGTAGATTTATAATACCGTTGTTTTCGGGTTATCGGTATGAATCGGTTGGGAATTTTGGCAATATGCTTCTGCGCCTTTTTACGGAATCCCTTGATAGCCGCTTCTTTGCCCGTACAACTTTTTACCGAGCGTTATCGAACGGAATGGAACTGGATCGAGTATCGCCTGAAAATCAAAAATATATCCTCGGAAATCATTCTTTCGCCTGAAATTCGGTATTTTGCAGTTCCTGTGGCAGATACTATGCTGACTGTTTCTGTCGATTATTCGACATGGCTTTATCCTGTCACGACGTCCGTTGCCTATTTTGAAGACTATACCGTTTTAAAATTGAAAATCAATGCGCCGCTGCTGTCGGGAGATTCCGTTGATATTCATTTTCGGATTTATAAAAAGGACTGGAGTTTCTGGGAGGGAAGCTCGGACCCGTCATTTCAACGCAGTGAAAACTTTTTGGAACCGAATTATTTTATGGCGGTCTATGATGATTTGCACCGTTTGCTGTGGGGGGACGATCCGCTAAACAGAAAAAGACGTGCGGATATACCCTTGTGGGATGAACGGAACTCCCATTTTGCCGTCGAAAAATATGCGGGAGACTCGTTGGAAACCGTTCGGGGCAGATTCTGGATATTCAAGGAGACGCCTCTTTCCTCTAAGGAATTTTCCCTGCTAGAAAAGCGCGGAATCTCGATTTATGATAGAGGCGTGTACCAGGGTTGGAATCTTATTCTGCTCAAGTCCGATTCAAGCATTTTGAAAAGGGACTTGAACGAGGATTTGGCGTCATTTTACAATGCGATTCCCGCAAACGATACGAGTCTTCTGCCGATAGATTTATCCGATTATTGGAGAGATTCGACAGCCTTGGAATTGAATATCGACTGTTGGCCCGATATAGACATTTCGACTTGCATGGATATTGTGGAAATATGCGGGGCTTCCGAGGTGTTCTACGCTTATCGTACGGTTCTCGCTTCTTTGCCTTTCGATTCCGCCCCTTCTGTCCGTGACTGCCTTTCAAGAAATCGAGAGGTCCGACATGTCGGGCTTGTGCAAGAAGGATTGCCGGCAAATGACAATGCCCGGAATGCGATACACTTGTCCGAACTTCAAAATTCGGAAGCTTGGCAACGTGCGTTGGGCGAAGAGAATGTGACGGCGGAATGGCTGAAAAATGAGGATTATACCGGAGAGGGAATTATCGTCGGGCTTTACGATACCGGTATGGATACTTCTCATCCCGATTTTCGGGAATTGGATTTCAACGGTATTTTGCAAAATCGGCTGATTCGGAAGTCGGAATACTTCGGTTCCAATTGGGATTTTATCTCGAAAAAACAAAGACTCAAAATGAATTCTTCTGGTGGTTGGCATGGTACGAATGTCGCGGGAATCATCGGCGGGAACGGTTCTAGTTCTGTGGAACACAGATATCGGGGTATCGCTCCGAAGGTGCATTACTATATTGGTTATCAGGCGCCTAAATGGCAGGTTGGGCATGTGGTCAATCATTCCCATACCGATGGTTCAGCAGGAATTTATGTAAAAAAAGCTTTTAAAATGGATGAGGCGATTTTTGAAAACTGGAAAGGCGGCTGTGATGAACACGATGCGTCAAAATGTGTCGCGGGGGATTCGCTTGCCAAGACATCCGTCTATGCGGCTGCGAATGCAGGAGGCTTTGGAAAAAACATCCAAAGCGATCAAAGAGGTTATCATTCGATTCTTGTCGGTTCGAAGAATTCGATTACAGTGGGAAATATCACGAGTCGGGAAGGCGTTCGCTTTCACACATCCAGCATGGGACCGACATGGGATGGGCGCATCAAGCCTGATATGATGGCGCCGGGTGCGACAAGCGAGATTTTAGCCAATGCCGAGCACCCTTTTGAACTTTGGATCGACTATGTCAAGCTTTTTAGGAAAGGCGAGTTGGAACCTTATCTTATATTGGATTTTGGTGAGAACAATCTTCAGGAGGATCCGAAAAATTACTATTCATCCTATCACGATGTGATAATAACTCCGCTTGCCCAAAATGGCTATGCGTTCCGCTTTGGAGTGAACACCTCTGGTTTTACGGGACTTTATAGCGGCTGGAAGTTTAATCAAGGAACAAAAATCTTGCCGACGGATGAAATCGAGGTGCGGTTAAAAATCGGCAAAGGCGATACTTTTGAAAGAACATTGTTCGGCAATATTTTCTTCGGCGTCAAGGAATCCGCCTTTTACAATCCAGACAATTTTTCCGATGCAAACTGGTTTAAGTCGATTGGCGCTGTTTGGAATGTAGGGAAAGATTTTGCCGTAACACGTTTTTCGTTAAAAGATTTTAAGGAAAGTTTCAACGCGTATTTTATGCGGTTGGACTTTGCTTTTTCAAAAAGCATCGTTTCGACCTATCCGTGTCAAAATGGCGAATGCGGGTATGCGTTTTTGACGGATGGCGGAACGTCCGCAGCGGCTCCGCAAGTATCGGGAATCGCCGCTCTGATGTACCAGAAGTTTCAAAAATTGACCGGGGAGCCGTTGGATAAGAAGTCAATGCGAAATTCCACGGTCAAAGCTCTGCTGATTCATTCCGCCGAAGATATGATTGATTCCGAGAATGCCCATTTTTCGTGGAATCCCGATCTCTACTACGCCCATGGCGACCAAAAGGGGCGTTATACGAAATATGGCAAAGGTCCAGATTTTGCGACAGGGTGGGGAAAGGTGAATGCCCGAGCCGCATTGGATTTCATCTCTGGATATAATCCTAGAACGAAGGAGTTTCCGTATTTTAAAGAGTTTGCTGTTGCTAGCGGCATGGAAAAGCGTTGGCGGTTCCGGGTAAAGGGCGAAAAGGAAAAGATTCGGGTGACGCTTGTCTGGGACGATGCTCCTGGGGAAATTGAGTATTCAACGGATGGAAAAAAAGTTTTTGAATCCAAATTGGTCAATGATCTCGATCTTTATTTGATCAGCCCTTCGGGAAAATATTACTATCCGTGGCGGTTGGATCCTTTGCCGACAGATGCGATTAATGAAAAAGGGAATCTAGTCGATGGTTTCTTGGAGGAAGGTGAAGGTCTTGAAAATATCAAGGAATCCGATGTTCGGGATGCCTATAATGATTGCAATTCGCAGAACCGGTTGGAGGCGGCTTGCTTTGATCATTTGAACAATGTGGAAGTTGTCGATGTGAAATTTCCTGAACCGGGAAACTGGCAAGCGTGTACGAGGCTTTTCTGTCAAGAAGGGAAACGATTCGAGCGGAAATGCGCAAATCGCTTCGATTGTTGCCGATGAAGAGCTTTTACAGGCGAAGTGCCAAGTAATGCACGATTATGCCGCCCAAAGCGAATATACCTGCGAATATCCCTTGGGCAAAAATTTGGCGAACTTTGTCACTTTTGACGGACGAACCTTTCTCGCTTCCGGTGACACGGTTCGTCTTTACGACGATGCGGATAAACTGCTCGGCAAATACACCGGAGCGATGCTTGCCGGGAAAAAGT
>JBNMGX010000087.1:0-7808 GCA_050872465.1 Hallerella sp. | reverse complement strand
CCATGACCCGCATTTTCGAGAGGTCCTTCGCCAAAATAAAGAGGGTCGGTGCGCTCATCGAAGCGGCGACGGTTTGCCCGACATCGACCGAGCGTTCCAGCACGACACCGTCGATCGGGCTTTTGATGAGGCAATAGCTTAGATTTAATTCCGCCTGGCTGACTTCGCTCTTTCGCGTATCCCAGGCGAGTTTTGCTGCGTTCATTTCGTATTCTGCGGTTTCCAGATCGACTGCGCTTGCGCTTCCTGACTCCGAAAGTTTCTTTGTACGGTTGTAAACCGACTGCTTGTGCTCGTAATCCACTTTTGCGCTCGATGCCGCAATTTTTGTCTGATACAGAACCGTCTGCAATTTGGAGCGATCGAGCTCTGCAATCACCTGCCCTTTTTTCACCTTGGAATTGAAATCAACATAAAGCTTGCTGATATCGCCCGATACCTGCGTTCCGACATTCACCGTGTCCATCGGCGAGAGCGTTCCCGTCGAGGAAATCGTCGTCTGGATAGTGAGACGGGAAACCTTTTCACTGACAAAAATTTTTGAACTATTTTCGCCCGGAGAAAGGATGAATTTGTACGCAATTCCTCCGAGAAGAATCAGCGCCAAAAGTACGCAGACAATCTTTATCCATTTTTTCATCAGAAATTCCCCATATAAAGTTCGAGCAGCTTTCGGGCAAGGATGCTTGTGTATTTCGCCTGGATCAAGACGCTTTGCGCATTCTGCAAATTATTTTTCTGCTCCAAGAAATCCGTGAATGTCAAGCTGCCGGCATTTCGCTGTTCCACGGCGACGGCAAACGATTCCTGCGCACTTTCGAGGCTGGCGATGGCGGCAAGCCAGCTCGCATCGGCACTTTCGGCTTGCATATAGATCTGTTCCAGGCTGTTTTCCAAATTCTTCCCCGTTTCACGACGCGCCACCTCGGCGCGTTCGCTTTCAACCTGAGCGGAAAGGACCTTTGCCTGTGTCGTCCCGCCATCGATTAACGGAATGCTTATGCCAAGCGTTACGCTATGCGTATAGCCGTTCTTCAACTGACGTCCATAGCGATCCGATTCCCAAGCCTGAAATCCGGTCGAAGCGTCCGCCCCAAGCGTTACCGAAATCGAACTGTTCTTCCCGGCAAGCGCCAAGTTTTTCTCCGCAGCCAAAACCTTCAGGCTGTCCGAAATCAGGCCGGGATAACGCTTGCGGGTTTCCGCAAGGACCGTTTCGAACGGAGGGAGGCTTCCCAAGTCCGAAGGATTTTCAAGTGAGGTCTCCGGCGAAAGGATTTCTAGCGAATCCGAGCGGGAAATTTCCAGAATCTGGCGCAAGGATGTTTTTGTCGAGCGTTCCGTCTGCTCTGCGGAAATCAGCTTGACCTTGGCGTTTGCCGCATCGCTTTTCGCAAGTGAAAGTTCGCTCCGCGTAATCGTTCCCGCTTCCAAGAGCCGTTCGTGGTAAAGGACCAGCGAATCGGAAAGTTCTTTTGCCGAACCGGCAACAGCCAAGGCTTCCTTTGCGGCGAGCAGTTCCACAAAAGCGTTCATCGCCTTTTCCTGAATCGTGAGGGCGGAAAGTTCCGTTCCGAACTTCGACGCTTCCAAAGACAGCTGCTTGCTTTCCACGTCGATACCTGTCGCTCCGCCATCCCAAAGCGTATAGGAACCGGAGATTCCCAGGCTCAGACGATAATGGTCCTGCGATTTTCCGTTAAACGGGCTGTCATAGAGGCTTTGGTTCACATGGGCGGAAAGCGTCGGATATTTTGAAGTCCTTGACGCGTTCAATGCGGCTTCGGAGGCGCGTTCCGAGAGTCTTGCGCTTTCCATTTCCAGGCTGCGTTCCTTGGCCATCTTCACGCAGTCTTCAAGCGAGAGCGGCGGAAGCGTCCAAGCGGTTCCGACAAGGACCGCGCACAAAAAAAGCATCTTGTTTCGGCATTTCACGAAATTAAGATGCTCTTTCCGGTAGAGGCGTTGCATAAAAATTACGGTTTTTCCGCGGGCGAAATTTCCTCGGAAGGACCTTCGATTTCATCCGGCACGAGAGATTCCATCGAACGACGGCGCACCTTGCGAAGCGCATCCCGATTGACGGTATCCTTCAGACGAAAAGCGCCATACGTTCCAAGCCCTCCGATAACGGGCAGAAAGAACGGGAACAGGCTTCCCGACACGCAGGAGTTTTTTTGAACGCCGAACAGGGCAAAAAGCGGGGCTAGCGCAAAGCCGCACCACGTTCCGATTCTTCCAAAATAACGATTCCGGCGTTCCCGTCCGCGGATTCCCTCGGCAGGTTGCATCGCGTCGAGCGTAAAATGCGAAAGCACAAGCGAACCGACAACTGCCGAAAGAACGTTGAACACAACGCGTATTCCGGCAGGCATCCGTTTTGAAACCTTGGAGAATCCCAGAGCGTGCAAGAGAAAGCCTATCGTTGCAAAGGCGAACAGGAGTCGCGTCACCGTCGGACTTTTGAACGTATCGTCGATGCACCAGTTCACGAAATGCTCACAGTTGTTTCCGTATAGATAGTAAGAGCGTTCATAGAGCCTTTTTTTTGCCCGTTCCGCCGCCGCTTCTCCGGTGAATTTTGCGTTCGGATGTTCCAGAACACGGAAACCGTGCCCATCGCAAAAGCGTTTGAGCGAAGTCTTGACCACTGCTCCGTAGCGGATAAGTCCCGGCAATTTCAGGATATCCTTACACGAAAGAGTCCGCGCCATCCCCGAATAATGGATGACTCGCCCCTTCCCGATATAGAGACCATGGTGATTAAATCCCATCCGCGGAGAGACCAGGTGGGAGCCGACCGGAGGTTCCGGAATTTTGGATTCATCGACAGCTTCGCTCATAACTTAAATATATACGAAAAAAAGAGATCCGTTCCAGACGAATCTCTTGAAGTGGACGATACTGGATTTGAACCAGTGACCTCTGCCGTGTGAAAGCAGCGCTCTAAACCAACTGAGCTAATCGTCCAAGGCTTCGCAAAGATACAAAAGCCCGCGCATTGCGTCAAGGCTCATTTTTGCATCCCCGAATTTTTACAGGTATTTATCCTCGGCCTTGCCCAAAATATCCAGAAAATCCGCCTGGGTCCTGGAATCGATCAAATCCTTGCGAACCTCGGCATTGGCGAGAATCCGGCTGACCGAAGAAAGGGCCTTGAGATGCGGCCCGACCGTATTGCCCGGACTGACGATTAAAATCAGGAGATGCACCGGTTCGCCGTCCATCGCATCGAAATCGATTCCCTTTTCCACTGTCGCCGCGACCATGCACATCCGATCGACATAATCGATTTTCGCATGGGGAACCGCTAGCCCGCAGCCGATTCCTGTCGAACGGGTCTGTTCGCGTTTCCAGACCGCATCAAAAATTTCGTCGCGATGTTCCAGCTTGTAAGAAGCGCAAAGCGTATTCACCAGTTCGTTCAGAATCTGTTCCTTGGTCGTGCTTTGCGAATTGATGATCACGCAGTTGTCCGCAAATCGTTCAGAAAGACGCATAGATGTTTCCTTGTTATTTCTAAAAGTTTAGCAAAAAAAAGCAAAAAGAGAATCCTTGTGAGCGAAAAAGTACTTTTGCCCGCCCAATCCGCCATTTTTGGCAAATTTTTGCGGAAAAACGACAATTTTAGCCATTCAAAACAAGATTTCGGTATGCTTCCCGGGCTTTTTCGACAGGAATCTGCCCCGGTGCGACGGAAACGCCGAGCGAGCAGTAGGTGAGGTTCGCTCCGAACGAGAGACTTTTTAAGCGGGATTCCTCGCCGGATTTTCCCATCGCGAAGCAGGAGAAAAGTTCAAAACGGTAACCGTATTCGCCGACAGAGTTTATCCAGGGATAGACATGGTCAAAATCTCCGGGTGAACGGCTCATGCAGGCGATTTTTAGCCCCGCGCATTCCGGTCCGGTAGCGCATTTTCTTAAATTCTCCAATTCGTCTAGGGATGGCACCTTTTGAAAATCATGGTGCGAAATCAGAACTTTCTTTGGAAAATCGCCAAAAACCGGAAAGTCTCGCTGGTAGAACCGATGGCCATTGCGCATCGTCCAAAATCCTTTCCGTTTTTCGCAGAAACGTTCGTCATTCCAGATTTCAAAAATCCGACTTTCCAGTCTCACGAACTCTTCGGCTTCGATGTCGAGATAGTCCGGAAAAACATCCGCAGCCAATATCTCGCAGATATATTCGGCCCGTTCCATCGCCCGAGAATCGGGAAACTTTCCACCGTCCCGCTCTAGGCGGAATGTTCCGATAAGAAGCGCATCCGGAAATACGCTGCGAACACGCCCGGCAATGTCTCCGAGCGATTCCCTGGAATATCCGGCAGCGAGAAGCAGGTCGTAGCGGATTTCCAATGCGGAACATTGCCGGGCCGCTTTCGAAAATTCGCCCTGCGGATTCTGCAAAATTTCATCTAGCGACTCCGCCGATAAAACGCCCGCAAAAAACGGTTCCCAGGGACTCTTCAAACTTTGGCATTCTTTGTCCATTGGAGAAGAATATAGCAATGTAGGAGGTTTTTCAGAGCTTAGCCGAGAGAATTTAAATTTGCAAAGATTATCGGGTCAAGAACGGCATGACAAGTCAAGCGAACTTTTCCACATGAAGAAATCCGGTTTGCAAAAAAAACTACAGACCCCTCTGCCACTCATTCCCTTTCCCGAAACACTCCGCTCCAAGTTCTGCCATGCCGCCCCAGTAAAGATGACAGCGGAAAATTCTTTTCGTATATTTGCGCGCGACATAGTTTTTGTGCCCTGAAAAGCCTTTTTGCCAAGCGTTTCCTCAAAACAGAACCGCTCGGCAGAAGAGAGAACCCGGTGAAAACCCGGGACGGTCCCGCCGCTGTATGGGAGTACGAAACCGGAAAAATTCAAAACCAGTGTGGATTCAAAACCCATGCGAAGGATCCGGAAGTAGAGCGATCCCCGAACCAGAAGAACTGCAAGAACATTAAGTTTCGCTACTTGCGGAACAAGAGGAACGATGCGAAAGACATTGTATTCTAAAGCCTACAGACTAGGCTTTGCCTTGGTATTTGCCTTCGGCGTAAACGCTGTTGCTGCAGACGTACAAGACCTAGGCGTTTCGGAAATCGCGCTTCCGCAACCGACACCCGCCGACATCGCTCCCAGCTATGAAGAAATTCTGCCTGGCGCATGGGAAGGTCGGGGACTTTCCGCTGCCGAAGTTCTCTCTGCCCTGCCCGGAATCCAGAGCTACAAGCAAGGCGGCATGGGAAGCTTCCAAACCGTCAGCATCCGGGGAATCGCAGCGAAAAACATTTTAATCTGCATCGACGGAATACCCTTGAACGATGCGAGCGGCGGAGCGGCAGGCATCGGCACGATCGATTTGAACAACATCGAAAAAATCGAAATCTACAAGGATCGCGTTCCCGCAAAATTTGGCGGACAAGGGTTGGGCGGAGCGATAAACTTCATCACCAAGAAGGCAAATCCAAAAACGAATGGAAGATTTCTTGCGAGCTACGGCAGCCACAATACATTCGAAGGTTCCGCCCAGTTAAGCGTTTCTCCCAAGGACAGCATGAACTTTGCCGCAAGCGTTTCGGCAAGGCACAGCGACAACGATTACGAGTTTACAAATCGCAACGGCACAGCCTATAATCCCGACGACGATTTTACCGATAAACGAAAGAATGCAGAATTTTCCGAATATTCCGGGAATTTCAAGTATCGCATCTTGCATCCAAAAAATTTCTTTTCAACTTTCTCCGCAAATTTAGTTTATACGAAATCCGGGAATCCCGGGCAAGAAAGTTCCCAGACCAAGGTGGCGAACTTCACCGGGCAAAGTTCGCAGCTGGATTACCGTCTGGAATTTCCCACTTTGCTGAACTCGGTTTTGCTCGAAGCGGGCCTCTCCGGAAGATTTGAAAAGAACGTTTCCGCTTCCTACTACCCGCTTGACTTTGTCGGATACAGCTACCCGGACTATATCCAGTATGGGATTGCGGGCTACCGCCTCTATCCGGAAATTCTCGGGACTGTCGTTCTCGATCGCTTTGAAGGAAATGTCCGCGTGGCTGGAAGCGCCGAAAAATGGGAAGCCCGCGGAACCCTCCGCGAATTTGGGCTTTCGCGTTACAGCGCATCCGCATCCGCCAGCGCCGAACTTGCCGTGGCCCGATGGCTCGCCGTTCTCGCCGAAGGCAATCTACTCAAGACGTTTGACGATATCGACGGGGGAAAGTTCCTGATGGCCACGGGAACAGCGACAATCGAAGACGCCGAGAAAAGAGACTTGAACCTTTCGGGTATGGTCCAGCTAAAGTTCGGGCAAAAAAAATCATTCGTCGGCGGAAACGCTTCTATCGGAAGGTACTTTCGGCAGCCACAGCTGATGGAGCTTTACGGAGTTTATCGCGGCGTACTTTCCAACCCGACGCTCAAGAACGAGACAGCGGTCCGGTTTGAAATTGGAGGATTCATCCAGACACCGTCCCGAAAGACGACCTTGCGAACAACCTATTTTCACTCGTCTGTCGAAAACGGAATTTACTGGATTGCCGGCAACAACGCCATCAAGGCTTTCAATGCGAGCAAGGCGAACATCCACGGAATCGAACTGGAAGTGCAAAGCTCGCCCGTTCCCTTTTTCGAAACAACCTTGCGTGGCACAATCCAGGATCCGCGAGACAAAGGATTCGCCAAGATGTACAACGGAAAGCTTTTGCCGGGAGAACCCGTCCACAGTTACTTTGTCGAAGGAAAGTTCTTTTTGCCATTCCATCTGGACTTGACGTTCGACGCGAGCTACCGTACCCGAATTTTCAGCGACCGTTCAAACCAGACGCGTCAACCGGCAACGGCCCGCTACAATGCAAGTCTCGGCTATTCCCCGTGGGAAAGCACCCGCCTTGTTTTCGCTATCACAAACATTTCGGACGAGACTTATACAAACTTTTATTCGCCAAACCCATTTCCCGGCAGGGAATACAGGATAACCCTCATACAAAAATTTTAACCCACAAAAAATTCCCGTTCAAACCGGGAATGTCACCTCAAATCAAGGAGAAGACATGAGTAAAAAGATACTCCCCCTCATTTTAGCCACAGGCTTCGCGCTGCTGTTCAACGCGTGCGGAAGCGACGGAGACAGCGTTTCGGGCATTACCTGCGAAGAAGGCGACTGCTTCGAGGAAAGCTCTTCGAGCGAAGCTCCCGAATCCTCGTCTAGCGTAAAAATCAACTACCTGAGCACGACGCCGAACCTCGCCGACCTCGAAGTTTCCGGCGATACTCTGTTTGCCATCTTTCAGCGTCAAAGCGCCGATTATTCCATCCCGAATGTCGGTCTCCTTGCGCTGTATAACCTGGAAAGCGGTGAACTTCTCGACACGATTTCCCTTGCGACAAAGAATCCCTACATGGTGAAAGTCGCAGGCGGAACCGTCTATGTCGCAACAGCCGGCGAATACGATGCAACCTGGAGCCTGCCTGCCGACGCAAATCGCGGCATCGAAAAGATCGATTTGCAAAAGAAAAGTTCGAGCCTGTTCGTGAGCGGAACCAAGCTCGGTGGCGGCGCCCAGGATTTTGTCGTGAACAAGAACGGCAACAAGGGCTACGTATCGGTTTACAAGAGCTACGGCAACACGATTGTCGTCGAGATAGACCTCTCGACCGGTTCCGTCAAGGGAATTGGAGACTTTAAGGATGCATCCGGTTCGCTCGAATACGACAACGAAAACGGTCTTCTCTACATTGGCGAGCGTTTGATGAATTACACCACATTTGGCATGCACATCGGTCTTTTCACCTACGACAGAACAACGCTGGAT
>JBNMGX010000086.1:0-7824 GCA_050872465.1 Hallerella sp. | reverse complement strand
ATTCCTCATCTCTTCCCATTCTAACTTACTAACCACTGATTTCTGAATCCTGTCTCCTGATTACTATTAACTCTCCACTAATAACATCAACTAATCCCTGACAACTCTCATTCTTTAAACCATGTCCTTTGTCTCATTCCTCAAAAATCTCGGGCTCGGATAAAATTCAAAAAAAACAACCGATGTGTGCTCTCTTTGTAAAAAATGATGTATATTTGAACAGATGATTCGTGTAATAGATATTTTGAATCAAACCGACCGTAACAAATACGGCAAAAGAAAGGATTTGGTGGCTCAAAATAGTCCGCTTGGCATGAATGTTGCTGGTGGGGGCTACACATTCGTGCAGTGTTCGGCACTCGGCCCCGACGCATCTAACAGCATTTCCCTGTAAATTTCTCGAAAGTTTTTCTGCTGAAACGACAGCTGCTGGCGCGGTTGCCGGTATTTGGGCGTGAATGGGGCGTGATAATGCTGTTTGATATTCACGTTCACATGGGTCAATTTTTTGACGATTACTATACGCCGCCTAGGGTATTGCGCACGTTAAAGTGTGCTGGAATAACCCATTTCGCTTACTCCAGTACTTCCAATGTGGTGACGGACGGTCCGGCGTTTATGCGGGAAGAACGCGAAGCCATGCGTGAGCTTTCTGCAGGGCGAGCTGTTGCGCTTCTTTGGGTAACGCATTCCATGTTGCGAAAGTCTCGGGATTTGTCCTTGTATCTCGATGATGGAATCCGTGGCTTGAAAGTTCACGGTGGCTCCGAGAAATGGCTGCCGAACGGAAAGTCGCTTGCCCGAGTTTTTGACATTGCCAAGGAGAGAAATCTGGCAGTGATGCTCCACACGGGCGAAAAAGACGAATGCTTTGCGGGAATGTATGAGCCGGTTATCCAAAAACATCCGAAAGTCAGAGTGGTTTTGGCTCACGGGCGTCCGCTTGCTCAGACGATGGAGGTCTTGCGGCATTGTCCAAACGCTTTTGTCGATACGGCTTTTATGCCTCATGGGCATTTGCAGGTTCTTCTTCAGGAAGGATTTGCGAATAGGGTCCTTTTTGGAACGGACACGCCGATTCCGGGGCGATCGCTTAGCAGTTCTTTGCCTAGGTACTTGCGAATGCGAATCCAAAGAAGCAAGAAAATTGCTCGAAAACACTGGAATAAAATTTCGTGGAATAATCCACGGCAAGTGTTAAACATCGACAACTAAACAAGGAGAAATTCTATGGATTGGAAGAAATGTTTAGAAGCGTCTTTTGGAATGGAAGATCACTTATTTGCCGGGCATCCGTCCGACAAGGCGAAGGCTAGAGAGGCTTTTTGCGAGGCTGTAAATGAGAAAGTGGATTTTGATGAATTTGTCGAGGTCGCAAGAACTTTCTTGACGGAAAAAGGTTGTTCCCCGGAGCATATCAAAAAAGAAATAAAGAAGGTCAAGGAACTGAAGTCTTACTTTGATTAACCCGCCTATCCGAACGCTGCAACGGATATGTGGAAAACAAAACGCAGCAAAAACACTTAACCAATGAGGTTATTATGAAAAAGTACAAGAAGCCGCAGCTCGTGGCGAAGAACAAGCCGACCGGCAGCTTTGCCGCTGGTTGTCCGGCTAAGACTGGATTGGGTGGGCCTGGTGGTAATCCCTGTTCTTATTCCTGCGAGATTCGTAAGTAGCCGTAATAAAAATATCAGATATAGTGTGTAATAATCATTATGTCTGATATTGTTGATATTTAACAAAGGATAAAAAATGAAATTACAAGTTTTTGAAACAATCAAAGAAAAAAAGAAAGCCTTTGATTATGAACAAATAACGTCCTTTGATGCTGTAGTGAAAAAAGTTGATGAAATAAATGAGCGACAAAAGTCGAGACCTATTTATTTTAGGGGGCAAGCGAATGCTTCGTGGAAAATATATTCTTCAGCACAGCGAGAATGGATAACGAGGGAACTCGATAAACAATATAACGACTATGCTGCTTTTATTCGGCGGCTTCTTGACTTCTCAAAAACAAACTACGCGCTATTTCTAAAGAATGAATGCAAAATAGTAACAGATATAAGCATTTTTTCTGTATTGCAGCATTATGGAGCTCCAACTCCTTTTGTTGATTGGACTTCTGATTATAATGTTGCTTTGTATTTTGCTTCGCAAACTGCGGAGCAGTGTTTAGGAAATGAACTGAATTCTTTTGTTTCGATTTATTGGTTGGAAGTTGGTGATGGACCTGCAACTCCAAATAATGACTTATACCCACTTTCAAAAGTACTGGAAGATTATAGGCAAAAAATTAATGTTTCAATGCAAAATTTAGGTGTTTCGTCTTCACAAATAGAACAATTTTATAAAAATGCTACACAATTTAGCGTGTGGGGAAATCTCCCGATTTTATGGATTGAGGAATCCGATGAAGATTATATGAAAATTTCAAATCACCGATATGATTTACAGAATGGTGCATTTATTTTCAATAAAGATTCTAACAAATCATTAGATGAAATTTTTGATGGTCATGAGTTGACTAATATACCGACACAATACGATGGTCTTCTTTTGCCTAAAATCCATTGTATTGATATTCATAAATCTGTTCTCCCCAAGATAAAGAAATACTTGAATGAAATTCACTATGATGCGATGGGGTTAGGACTAAATAATCAAAATTGGGGTGAAAAATTTTTCCAAGAATCTTTAGAGGTCTAATCATGCCATTCTACCGCCTATCGCGAGATACCTTTGTCCGTTCCATCGGTGAATTGGGCTATATCTATAGCCAGCTCACCAAGCACGACCGCACCTATACCGATTCTGGCCGCGTTTTCTTGAATACGCTTTCCCGGGAACCACAGAGCCTTGAAGCGCTAGTCGCAAAAGCCTGCGCCGAGTTCGAGGGGGCGACTCCGCAGGATATTCTGGAAGACTTCAAGGAGATGATGGATTCCCTGGTTGCCGACAGCTTTCTGGTTTCTGGCGAAACGGCGGAAGAATGTGCGTCTAAGGACACGCATTTCAGTTATGCGGAAAATCCCAAGACTTCGTTCACGTACAATGCCATGCAGAATCCCGATGACGATAAGAAGTACAAGGATTCGCAGGAGTACCTGTTTGATGAGTATGTGAAAAAGCCTGCCATTCATGCCTGCCAGATTGAAGTGAACAATCATTGCAATGAACGCTGCATCCACTGCTATATTCCACATGAACTAAAAAATGACCGGATGCCGTATGAACTGTTGGCGAGTGTCATGGAGCAGCTTCACGAGGTGGGAACACTGGACTTGTCGCTTTCCGGCGGAGAATTTTTCTGCCATCCCGATGCGGAAAAGATTTTGCGCAAGGCCCGTGAACTGGATTTTTCCATCAGCATTCTCTCCAATATCACGTTGCTCACGCCTCGTATGATTGAGGTACTGAAAGAGGTGAATCCCGGACTGGTCCAGACTTCGCTGTATAGCGTTTATCCCGAAGAGCACGACCACATCACACAGCTTAAAGGAAGCTGTGAAAAGACCAAGGCGTCTATCGAGGCTTTGGTTGCGGCGAACATTCCTGTGCAAATCAGTTGTCCTGTCATGCATTCAAACTACAAGTCCTATAAAAAGGTGCTTAAATACGCCCATGAGCGCAACTGCAAGGCGCAGACGGATTTTGTGATGATGGCGCGCTTTGACTTTACGACCGATAACCTTACGGAACGCTTGACGATGGCGGAAACGGAAGAACTGCTGAAGGATATTGTCAAGTTCGACCAGGATTACATCGGCTATGTGGATGAAACCCCTGTGCCGCAACCTTCTCGCGAAGAATGGGGCAAGCAGGCTTTCTGTGGCGTGGGACTGGACAATATGTGCATTGCAGCCAACGGAATCGTTTATCCGTGTAGTGGTTGGCAGGGAATGCCTTGCGGCAATGTGCGGGAACAGCCCATCAAGGATATTTGGGAAAAATCTCCACAGCTGAACAAACTGCGCAAGCTGACCAAGTCAGCGATTCCGCAATGTTACGACTGTGAAGACCGCCAATATTGTGCGCCTTGCCTAGTTCGCAACTTCAACGAAAGTGGTGGCGACTATACTAAGGTGGCAAAGCATTTCTGCGCAGCTTCGCACTTGAACCGGGTGATTGTCGAGGGCGCGAGAAAGAAGCCGTAAAAATCAATCGGCGGATTTTCATCGTCAAAAAAACGATGAGAATCGACCGAAACACCAACCAATGGAAAAACAAACCTGAAAACATCTGGAGTAGCGATGACCAATAAAACAGTAATAGCCAAAGACGAAGATCATTTGGTAGCACTCATTCGCGAGGCTATCGAAAAAGAAGGCTCGGAATGTGACCTGAACTTTATCGACGTTTCGCAGATTACGGATATGAACAGGATATTTGCGGACATCCATTTTAACGGGGACATATCCAAATGGGATGTGTCAAGCGTGACCGATATGTCGAACATGTTTAGCTACTCCGATTTCACAGGAGACATATCCAAATGGAACGTTTCGAACGTGACGGATATGAGTGGCATGTTTGACAACTCCGATTTCAACGGAGATATTTCCAAATGGAACGTTTCGAATGTGACCAGTATGATTAGCATGTTTAACAATTCCGAATTCAAAGGCGACATATCCGAGTGGGATGTATCGAAAGTGACGGTTATGTGCGAGATGTTTAAAGACTCTCGATTCAACGGAGATATTTCCAAATGGAATGTATCAAACGTAAGTAGCATGACCGAGATGTTTAAAAACTCTCGTTTCAATGGAGATATTTCCAAATGGGACGTGTCAAACGTAGAAGAAATGGGTGGAATGTTTGCCAATTCCCGTTTTGACGGTGACATCTCCAAATGGGATGTATCGAAAGTGACGATGATGAGCGAGATGTTTAAAGACTCCCGATTTAACGGAGATATTTCCAAATGGAATGTATCAAATGTGCTGGCTATGTGGGGAATGTTTAGCGGTTCCCGTTTCAACGGGGACATATCCGATTGGGATGTGTCAAGCGTGATGAATATGAGCGAGATGTTTTCCAATTCCTGTTTCGGCGGAGACATATCCAAATGGGACTTGCACGGGATTAATGTCAAGGACTTGGGATTAGACAAATAACGCGGATTCTTATCCGAAGAAAAACGATTACGAAAAATTATTAGAAAAGGAGCTATTATGTCTTTTGGTCCTTCTTTTTGCCCTATATGCCATAAGATGTTAGAAGGCTGGTGTTCTACTTATAAAGGTGTTGCGTATTGTGACAACTGTTTTAAGTTGAAAATGAATGAACATGCAGCCGCTGAAGCTGCCGAGAGGGAAGAAGAGAGGCATCGACGAAAATTAGAAGCCGAGGCAGAAGAAGCCAGCCAAAATGCTCAGAAAGCGAGAGAAGCGCAGGAAAAAGCCGCAAAGCTTGCCGCACAACGCTTGGAAGAACAAAAAAAAGATTTTTCCATGAAGCATTATACTTGTTGTCGTTGCCAAGGTTCATTTAGGGAAGACCAAGGTTATTCGGCCCTCCAAACTCCCATCAAAAAACCGCTATGCAATGACTGCTATTCCAGTTTGCTTAAGTGCACTGGTTGCGGGAAATACATTTGGGAAGAGGAATCAACGGAAGTTTCAAAACTTTATGAAGATACGGGGAGTGGCGTTGTAGAAAAGCAGCTGCCTGAACCGGCTTATGTATGTGACGAATGCAAAGAGGGCTTTTTTGAACGCCAAAAGACATTGGAAAAGATTTATGTAGGAACCAAATGCGCCTGTTGCGGGAAATACATTTGGAAAGAGGAATCGGCGGAAGTCTCAGTACTTTATGAAGATACGGGAAATGGCGTTGTAGAAAAGCAGCTGCCTGAACCGAGTTATGTATGTGACGAATGTAAAGGAGACTTCCTTAATCAACAGGAATCTTTGGCAAAAACCTATCGGGCGATTGTTGCTTGTGATGGTTCTGGCGATTTTGAAAAGGTTAGCGATGCGTTAAATCAAACAAAGTGTAAAAAGATAATCGTAAAGCCCGGAGTGTATAAGGAACATTTTGTTATTGATAGAGAGGTCCTTATCGTAGGAGAGGATGGTGCCGTTATCTGGGACGACACAACGAAGGAAAATGCCGTTGTCGTAATCGATGCAGAAAATGTTACGTTGGAAAATTTGGAAATTCGGGGCGCAGAACATGAATTTGATAAAGAGTATTCTTACCCGGATCGTCCCGAAAATGTCGATGTCTGTGATTGGTGGCCCAAATGCGTTTATATCAAAAAGAATAGCAATTTGGCGCATTTGAAAATCGCCTATTCTGCAGGAAACGGAATCGTTTGGGGAGGAAAAGAATTAAATCCGAGAATAAAAAATTGTACAATTGAGAAGAATTCTAGGATGGGAGTTTTGATTGCAAACGCAATCGGTGGTGAAATAATAGGAACTAAAATTTTTGGAAATCATCTTTCTGGAATGAACGTTTGTTGTTCGAAAATAACCATCGAAGACTGTGAAATTTACCAAAACTATGATCGTGGTATTTGCTTGTCCCAACGAGCTTGGCCTGCAATCAAAAAATGTGATATTTACGGTAATGACTCAGTCGGAATTGAAATATGCGAAGAATCCAATCCAAACATCTGGAATTGTAAAATTCATGACGGAAAAAAAGAGGGGGTGTTGATTCTCACAAAAAGTGAGGGTATAATAGAGGATTGTGATATTTACAACAATACATTTGACGGTGTTAGGATTGAAGGTGAATCCAATCCGAGCATTAAAAATAGCAAGGTTCACGATGGAAAGCGAAGCGGCGTGTTTGTTTGCGAGAACGGCAAGGGCATAGTCGAAGGCGGTGACATTTACGGGAATGCGATGGCTGGCATTGTGATTAAAGATGTGTCTAATCCGAGTGTCAGGAACAGCAAGATTCACGATGGAATGCAAAACGGCGTGTTTGTTTATGCGAACGGCAAAGGCGTAATCGAAGGCTGTGACATTTACGGGAATTCTGGGAATGGCATAGAGATTAAGGATGAATCCAATCCAAACATCAAGAACAGCAAGGTTCACGATGGAAAGCGAGGAGGCGTGTTTGTTTGCGCGAAGGGCAAGGGCGTAATCGAAGGCTGTGATGTTTTCGGGAATGCTTCTAGTGGCATTGTGATTGTTGAAGAATCCAATCCGAGCGTCAGGGACTGTAAAATTCACAATGGGATACAAGCAGGAGTACTTGTTTGTGCGAACGGCAAGGGCGTAATTGAAAGTTGTAACGTTTATGGGAATACTTGTAGTGGCATTGTGATTAATGATGATGAATCTAATCCGAACATCAAGAACTGCTCAATTCACGATGGGATGCAAGCAGGTGTGTTTGTTTATGCGAAAGGCAATGGCATAGTCGAAGGTTGTGACGTTTACGGCAATGCTAATGCAGGCATAGAAATTAAGGAAGGATCTAATCCGAGCATCAAGAACTGCAAGGTTCACGATGGAAAGCAAGGCGGCGTGCTTGTTTGTGCGAACGGCAAGGGCGTAATCGAAGGCTGTGACGTTTATGGCAATGCTATGGCAGGCATAGAGATTGAAGATGAATCTAATCCGAGTATTAGAAACTGTAAAATTTATATTGGAAAGAAAAGCGGAGTGCGGGTTCATACGAAAGGCAAAGGCTTAATAGAAAGTTGTGATATTTTTGCACTGCTGTCCACTAAAAAAAAGAGCTTAATCGTCTGGAGTCCGCATAAATAAAGGGATAGAGGCGATTTTGAAAGCGAACGGACTTGAAATTTTCCGACTAAAAACATACCTATAAGGGCATGTTTAGAGATCAATACGT
>JBNMGX010000085.1:0-7857 GCA_050872465.1 Hallerella sp. | reverse complement strand
GTCCCCAGACAATCGGCGTGTTCCCCGAAAGCGTCATCGAAAGATTCGGACCGTATTTTAATCCGTAAAGACCGTTCATGTCGAAAATATCGGCAACGGCGCCGCAGGCAAAAAGGGCGACACTCAAAACGGCATTCTTCCACAGGCGCGAAAAATTCATCGGCGAAAAGTTAAAAAAAAACGGATATTCCTTCGTGGATTCCATCCCCAAAACAGGCCCTTTCATCAAAAGTTTTCGGGAATATTCCAGGCTGGAACATTTTCTTTTCTAAATTGGTAGCAAATGGACAACGCCTTTACAACCCTACAGCTTCCCCGGGAGATTTCCCCGGAAACGCTCGTGGACATCCAAAAGAGCTGCTCCCGGATTTTTTCGAAAGGGAACTTGCGGCTGGACGGCTCGTCGCTTGCCCGTCTTGACTTTCTCGGCGAATCGCTTCTAGCGAGCATCGGCATCCGCGCAAGAGAATTAAACCGGAAGCTCGTCCTTGCCGGTTTTTCCCCCGAACTGAAAAAGCAGATTTCCCAGATAACGGTCCACACCGTTCCCGCCAAGGATCCCGAAAACAGGATGGGACTTGTCGAGAAGCTCGGCGATTACGGATTTTTTCTCTTCAGCGGTCTCAAGACCTTTTTCTACCTGCTGTCCGAAAGCCTTTACTGGACGTTTTTCAAGCCGTTCGACAGGCAGCGGCTTCCTTTTCGCGGAACAGCCCTCCAGCTGCTTCGTCTCGGCAGCGAAGCCTGTGGCATCGTCTTTCTGCTGGTCTTTTTGATTGCGTTCACGCTTGCGGTCCAGAGCGCTAGCATGTTGAACGCGGTCGGCGCAGCGTCCTATCTCTCTTCCGGGCTGGGATTTCTCATGTTTGCGGAAATCGGGCCACTGCTCACGTCGATTATCCTCGCCGGGCGCTCGGGAAGCTCCATCACGGCGGAAATCGCGAGCATGACCGTCGCCGAAGAAATCAAGGCTCTCCGCACGATGGGGATCCAGCCTATCCAGTACCTGGTCCTTCCGAAATTCAAGGCGATGTGCATCGCCGTGCCGCTGCTCTCCTTCTGCGCGTCCATCCTCGGCTGCCTCGCGGGCCTCATCGTCGCCGACATGCTTTGCGAAGTCTCCCCGATCAACTACTGGTTCTCGTTAAAGGACGGCATCACGCTTCTGCTGATTGCAAAAAGCATGATCAAGTCCCTGGTTTTCGCGTGGATAATCACGCTCGTCGCCGCCCAGAAAGGAATGAATGTCCGCGGAGGTGCCGATGCGGTCGGAAAGGCGACAACATCCTGCGTCGTCACGTCCATTTCGGGCATTATCATCGCCGATGCGATATTTTCCTTCATCTATTACTAGCGGGCATCCATGGAAGCGGTTCTCCAAGTCAAGCATTTGCGCGCCGGATACGGTCGAAAGACCATCCTTCGGAATGTTTCCTTTTCGGTCGCCCCACGTGAAATCCGTCTGATCCTCGGGGAGTCGGGTTCCGGCAAATCGACGCTTCTGAACAACATCCTGAAGCTCGAACACATCAAGTCCGGATCCATTTCGTATTTCGGGCAGGAAATTCCGATGCGCGAGCCGATTCCCGATTCGATCCGCAGACGTACAGGCGTCCTTTTCCAAGGCGGCGCTCTCCTCACGAGCCTCACCGTCGCCCAGAACGTCGAACTTCCCCTGCGGCGCAGCTACCCGACCCTTTCCCAGCGGACACTCGACGAAATCGCCGCGGACCGCTTGGAGAAAGTGCACCTGCTGAACGCCTTTTACAAGTTCCCGTCCGAACTTTCCGGCGGCATGAGAAAGCGCGCGGCTCTCGCCCGGGCAATCGCCTTTGAACCGGAACTTCTCTTTTGCGACGAACCGTCCGCAGGGCTCGACCCGGTCACGTCCCGCTCCCTCGACGAACTGCTGCTCGAACTGCGCGACTCGCTGGGCGTTTCCGTCGTCGTCGTCTCACACGAACTCGAAAGCATCCGCACCATCTGCGACAGGTTCATCTATCTCGAACGCGGGCTGGTCCTGATGGACGCTACGCTGGACGAAGGTCTCCATTCCGAAATCCCCGAAATCCGGGATTTCTTTGCGCGGAACTACAGGAAAACGGTCGAAAGCCGCGAACTCATCCATTTTGACTTTGAGGACTGAAAACTTTTATGGACACGACAAGAACAGAACGCATCCGGCTGGGGATTTTCCTCCTGATATGCCTTGGAGCCGCAGTCGGCTTTACCGTATTCATCGCCCAGCAACAGCTTTCGAACCAGAAAACGCACTACTACACGGTGTTTTCCGAATCCGTCATCGGGCTTTCCGTCGATGCGAAAGTCATGCTGAACGGAATCGAAGTCGGAAACGTGGGAAGGATCTACATCGACAGCACCGACCTCGGGAACGTCGTCGTCGAGTTTGACGTCCAGAAAGGCACCCCGATCAAGACTGGGACCCGCGCCCAGATGACAAACGGCATTTCGCTCACCGGCAAAAAGGACCTGGTGCTTTCCGGCGGCCAGGTGACGGAACCGGACATTCCCGAAGGCGGCTTGGTTCTCGCCGGGACAAATGTCTTCACGAAAATTTCCGGCAAGGCGGAATCTACCGTGGAAAACCTGAACGAGATTTTCGACAAGCTGAGCAAGATCCTTTCCGAGGAAAACGCAACGCACATCGAAAATACGCTCAAGAACCTGGAACGCGCAAGTGCGAGCACAAGCAAGCTCACCCAAAACGCGGAAAGGCCGCTCCGGGAAATCGAAGCGTCCGCCGCCGCCCTGCACAAGATTTTAAGCGACGTCGAAAAGGCGGAACTCGCCCAGAAGCTCGAACAGGACATGCTCCTCGTCCAAGCCAAGATCCAGGAGATCGATACGAAAACAATCAACGCGGACGTCATTTCCACGCTCGCTTCCATCCGAAATTTCTCGGACCGGACAGACCTTTTCCTCTACAACACGCAGAGCGACGTCTCCGAAATCCTGGACAAGCTCAACACGGTCCTTTTGAACCTCTCCGAATTTTCCCAGAAGATTCGCCAGAACCCGTCAGCGCTCATCCGTTCCGAAAAGAAATCCGGTCGTTAAACCCCGAGGCCCCGATGAAAAAGACATTCCTGATCTTCTGCTCGCTTTCCGCTTTCCTCCTTTTCGGATGCGCCGGAAGCTCCGTCCAGAACCGCTACTATACGCTCGCCAGCGAAAGCTCGGTCAAAGCTTCGAGCGGCACGCCCTACCGTCTGGTAGTCAAAAAGTTCTCCGTCGATCCCGCTTACAGCCAGCCGAACATCGTCTATCGGGAATCCCCCTACGAATTCATGTCTTACGGAAACGATCTCTGGGCAAGCTCGCCCGAGCACCAGGTGGCAAACACCGTTGCGGATATCATGAGGGAAAGCGGACTTTTTGCGCAGGTGGAACGCCGGGCATCGGAAATGCCCGACCTGGAACTTTCGGGCCATCTAAACGCGCTGGAAGAAATCGACTCGGATTCTTCGGAAACCTTTGCCCGGGTCGCCGTGGAATTTACGCTTCGAAACGGCAAGACGGGAAAGACGCTCTGGAAGCGCGCCTATGACGAAAGGAAAAAGCTCGGAAGCCGCACGCCTCTCGAAGTGGCAAAGGCCGCCTCCGCACTGGTGACGAGCTACGCCGAAGATGCAGTCCGGGAAATCGGGAAAATTCTCGCCGAAAATCCGCAAGAAAACGCCGAAACAGAAAATCCGTAAGACATTCGTCCTAAAAAATTCTTAATTTTTAAGGGCAACTCTTTTAGGAGCGACTATGAAATTTTACAAATTCATTGCCATCGGGCTCTCCGCCCTTGCGCTTTCGGCCTGCAACAGCCGGTATTCGTCTTCCGTTCTAGTCGAACGCGGCGTCGAGCAATACGAGCGCGAATACTTCGCCACCAAGGAAAGCATGGGCATCGAAAAGCGCCTCAAGGACATCTTCCTCCAAGGCTATATCGAAGAAGGCATGACCCAGGAAATGGTTAACCTTCTCTGGGGACCTCCCGACCGCGAAATGCAGGAAGGCTATGTCTGGGAATATCTCACCCGCGACGGCCAGCTGATCACGCGTCTCAAGTGGAAAAAGCCCGAAACGGTTCGCATGAAGGGCTACGAAGACGAGCTGATTCTCGACAAAATCGAAGGCGACCGCTACGGCGGTTCCGAGCCGCCCAAGGCGAGCCTTGAATCGGCCTACTAAAACATGTTTCATTCCGGCGTTGTCTTCCGCAAGGCAACGCTTTTTTCTAAATTCTCAGCGGAAATTTTAACCCTATCGAAGGAGTTTATCCATATGCGTCAGTACATCATTGCTGGAAACTGGAAGATGAACAAGACCGTGAGCGAAAGCGTTCAGCTCGCGAAAGATATCGTCGAAGCGGTCAAGAACGTGAAGAAGACCGAAGTCGTCATCGCCCCGACATACCTCGCAGCGGCAAAGGTCGCCGACGTCATCAAGGGTTCGAACGTCAAACTCGCCATCCAGGACATCCACTGGAAGGACCAGGGCGCCTACACAGGAAAGGTTTCCGTCGATATGGTGAAGGAAATCGGTGCGGACTACATCATCATCGGCCACTCCGAACAGCGCCAGTATTTCCACGAAACCGAAGAAACCGTGAACCTCAAGGTCAAGAAGACCCTCGAAGCGGGCATCAAGGTCATCATCTGCATCGGCGAAACTCTCGCCCAGCGCGAAGCGGGCACCCTCAAGGAAGTCCTCGGTCTCCAGATCAAGGGCGCACTCCAGGGCGTTTCCGCGGAAGATGCGGACAAGAATGTCGTCCTCGCCTATGAACCGGTCTGGGCTATCGGCACAGGCAAGACGGCAACCGACGAACAGGCGGAAGAGGCTCATGCCTACATCCGTTCCGTCATCCAGGAACTCTACGGCGCAAAGGTCGCCGAAGACATGCGCATCCAGTACGGCGGATCGATGAAGGGAGCAAATGCTGCGGGACTTCTCGCCCAGAAGGATATCGACGGCGGCCTGATCGGCGGTGCCGGTCTGAAGGCGAACACCTTCAAGGAAATCATCGACGCTGCAGAAGCGAAATAATTTCATCACAACTCTTTAGGAATCATTATGTCAACACTTTTTTGGGTCGGAATCGTCATCCACATTTTCCTGTGCCTGTTCCTTATCCTCCTGGTTCTCCTGCAAAACGATAAGATGGGCGGTCTCGCCGGACTCGGCGGGATGACTTCGCAATCGGCATTCTCCACAGCAGGTGCCGCAACGTTTGTCCAGAAGCTCACGCGGGTGGTCGGCATCATCTATCTGGTGCTCGTCTTCTGCCTCGGGTATATGACCATCCAGGAAGATCGTTCGACAAAGGCGACTTCGGCCCTGAAGCAATCCGCAGAGCAGTCGGCAGCGACGCAAGCCGTTCCGCAACTCCCGGCGACAACGATTCCTGTTGAAAATTCTCAAGAAAACCCCTTGACAAGCCCTGCGCAATAAACTATATTTGGTCTGTCAATGATTCTAACGCGGTCGTGGTGGAATTGGTAGACACGCTAGCTTGAGGTGCTAGTGCGGGCAACCGCTTGACAGTTCAAGTCTGTCCGACCGCATAAGAGTCCGGTTTCTTTGAAACCGGACTCTTTGCTTTATATAAAAGGCTTTCTAGAATTTTAGATTTATTCAAGCGATATTCCCTCCAAAAATCCACAAGGCATTTCACACTGTGTATCAATACAGATTTTCAAAACTTTCTTGATTTAATTTATGTACATTCAATTTGCTTGTACGAAATTTGTTAATTTGTACGCAATCAGTTAATTTATACAACAACGTTTAATTTGTCTGCAATTTCAACGACAATTACAGACACCAGACTTCATTCTTGAACAAGCTTTGTTATTTCGGATAAATTAATTGTCCTTGACGCAGCGGATAGAAAACGCAGCACCCTTGTTGCCGTTTGGGTAACTTATGTGCGAGTACCAGTTGTTCAGACGTAAGGCGTAACTTATGTGCGAGTACCAGTTGTTCAGACGTAAGGCGGGACCGTAGTCATAGTCGGACATCCATTCCACAGAGGTCCAGAATTCTACATCTTCAAGAATGAAGTAGAATTTTCCATTACCGGCGCGGATCCCCGCCGGTAAAGCCCCAAAGCCAAAAACGTCAGAGCCACTTATCGATTTTAACGCATATCCCACGGAATCCATATCGCCGATTTTTTTAGCGACAAAATCTATTAAAGAATACCATTCCGTCGTATCGGGCAGGTGCCAGCCTTCCGGGCAAGCTCCGCGGACGGGATATGTCGGGGAACATGTCTTGCCAAAGCCGCACTCCTTACCGTTTTCCGTAAATTGTGCCACCGAATCCATCGCTGCGGACCACATGTAAAGACGACCGTACTTTTCGCAATATTCCGTCGAATCGTTGTAACAGAAGCTTGAAGAATCTTCCGTCGTCGTCTTTTGAAGATAGGCGTAGTTCAGGTTTTCCGCCATCCAGGTCTGGGTGCCAATTTGAACAGTCCGGTAAACCTGCCCGTCGCGAGAATCCTCGAAGAATCCAAAGAGCCTTTCTTCATGGCAGACGCTGTCCTGCGGGTCGTAGCTTTTTCCATTACAGAACGCGTAAAGCGAACCACCGGAGCAGAAATTTTCTGTCGGATTGAACGCCTTCCCGCCGCAGAGCGTGACGACCGAATCCCCATAGCAGAAGCTCGAATCCGGGTCGTAAACCTTTCCGCCGCAAAAAGCCTTGTACAAAGTAATCGTTTCACCGCCGCAGTCCTGCGTCACGGTGCCGTCGCCGTTGTCGGTGAGCGAGCAGCCTTCGCCCGAGATACCGTTTCGAATCGTCCCCACGATTTCTCCCCCGCAGACGACTTGATAGGCGCCACGTCCAAAATCCGAATCGAGAAGCGGAGATTCCTCAACCGTGCAGAATTTTCCATCCGCGCCGATTTCACCGCTTTCTCCGCCCGAGCCGTCCTTCCCGTTGAAAATAACGCCGACCGAGTCTCCGCCGCAGACGATTTTAAAGCCCGAACTATCCGCAAGAAGTTCCGCGGAACACGAAGCCTTTTGGGCTGCGGAAACATTTTGCCAGGCGGAATCCGCACACACAAAGACTGCGTTTTCCTTCGAAGCGAACCTCATTTCGCCCGAGCGTTCCGCCGTACACTTTCCGAGTGAATCCGCGGTTGCCACGATTTCCAAGCCGGAAGCTTCCTGCGTCACCTTCGTTACGTCGTCACCGCAAGCGGCAAAAAACACTGCGGTTAAAACGGTAAGCGCAGAAAGTTTGAGCGTTTTCATCAACGATTCTCCTTCTGGGGATGATTGCGGGGCGTCCGGGTCAATATTGTCTGCCTTCATCTAGAATATAAGTTTTCCGGTCGGAGTTTCAAAGCCTTTTCTTTTAGTTCTGTCGGGATTTGCGGACTTTGCGCTTATTTTTTCCGTTTACAGGAAGCGGGACTTGGATATCAGAGCTTAGTTGATAGTTAATAGTGGAGAGTTGATAGAAATCAGGAGACAGGAATCAGTGGATAGTGGTCAGGAGTTAGAGCTTAGTTAATAGTTGAGGAATCAGGAGACAGGAATTAGTTGGTAGTGGCTAGTGATTAGTTAGGAATTAGAAATGAGGAATGAGGAATGAGGAATTGACGTTTTAGCGAACTGTAAGTCGTCAGGAATCAGTTGTCAGTGGTTAGAAGCGGGACACGGAACACGGAAAGAGGGACGAGGGTCTCCGAGCGGACTTTCCATGTTCCGTGTCCCTCATGCCTACGGCCTGTTGACGCTATCTGATCCAAATAAAGATCAAGGCCGCCTGGACGAACGACAGGAAGACCAGGTCCAACTTGTCGTAACGGGTGTTCACCCT
>JBNMGX010000084.1:0-7863 GCA_050872465.1 Hallerella sp. | reverse complement strand
TATCCTCAGAACGGCTTCGTGTACATCCCGTTCAGGAGCTGGCTATACATCATCTGGAGAATATCCGAGAAGTAGGAACTGGCGTTCGGTCGCATCGACTGCGCATTGAAGAGGCTCGTACAAGCGTCAAGCCATGCACTTGCGCCCGCCATGCCTGTCACGCACCAAGCGCCACTCCACTGAACAGAAACCTTTGAACCGACAATATCAGCCCCCGCATCCAGGTTATACGAATAGTTCACCGCAGGAATCTGGGACGGATCGCCACCGGAACGCGTCGAAATGAACGCATTCAGCGTATTCAGCACAGAAGCTGCACGAGCGTCCTGGAACCAGTAATAATCCCAGGCGAGACGCCACGGAATGCGGACAGACTCCTTGTTAAACGTCCAGTAAGTCTTGTCCGCCGAACCATTGTCCGGATTCACGGCAACGCCCGCTCCGTTGCTCCAATCAGGCAACACCCCCGTCCCCGCCGCCTGCATTTGCTGCATATAGGCATATTCCGCATCCAAGACGCCTGTCCAATTGTGGTTCGGATCTACCTTCGCAAACAGGCGAAGAGCAACCGGCGAGAAATAGCTTAGATTGTAGATCGGGTCCTCGGTTTTCCACATCGGCGTATCGCCCGAATAAATCAAAAGGTTCGATGGGTTGATTTCATTGTCCCAGATAGCGGTCATCAATTTCAGGGCGTCCTCCAGATAGGCGGAACTGCCCGTTTTGTAGTAAGCGATAACGAGCGAAGCCGCAATGTCCAAGTCCGCATCCGTCGCGCTGGCATCATCGCCGATATCCCAACTGAAAGAGGACGTAAGCCACGGCATCAAACCTCTGCCGCTAGAATAACCGGAATTCCGATAGGCCATGCTATAGACCCAAAGGCGGTTAAAAGCATCCCAGTCCCCGGCAAACAAGGTGATCAGCATTCCATATCCGATGCCTTCCGAAACCGTGCAGCCACGCTTGTACATATTTGAACCGTTCGCCTCGGCAATCGTGCAACCCGCATACCCATAAGTGGACCAGATGACGCGCGCAGCGCTGAGCCCCTGCGCGTTGTACGCTCCAAAAATTTCACTGAAGTCCGCCGCCAATGTCGGATATTTAGCAGCCTCCTCTTCCTGGGTCGTGTAGTGGAAACCTTTCCAGACCGAATACAGATTTGCAGAAACCGCCGGATTCGCCGTAGCGGGCAAATTTCCAACGGTCGAAGAAGCCGATGAAGAAGAGCTTACCGGATTTTCCGAAGAGCCGCCCGCACTAGAAGCGGGAATCGGATCCGGGGAAGAAGACGAATCGCTGCTACAGGCATTCAAGCTAATAAGCGCACACAAGGCTACCGAGCCGATCGAAAATTTCCAATTCATAAAAACTCCAAAAAAAATGGCAGCCCTGCAACGGAAAGCCGACCTAAATATATACAAGGGAAATAAAAAACTCGCCATTGCAAGCGAAATTTTAGGTTGAAAAAAAAAGAATGGAATCTGCATCACAGATTCCATTCCAAATTCGCCAAATAAAGTTCTAATTACTTGAGAACGATCTTCTGGTTGAAGTTGGCCGCACCGGCGACGCGAACCATATAGACGCCCGCGTCAAAGGAGGCGAGGTTCAGGGAAGCCGAAGAAGCGTTGAGAACGCTCTTCAAGACAACCTGACCCTGGAGGTTGATGACTTCAACCGTTGCACCGGCCTTGACTCCCGAAAGGGCGAGCGTACGACCGGCGAGGGAAGCCTTCATCGAAGAGACGACACCAGCATTCTTAATTGCCCCCGGAGTCACAGTACCGCACTTGCCCAGTTCACCGATTGTCGCAATGTTGAAGTCAGTGGTTTTGCCTGCAGTTCCGGCAATCTTGAACTTGATAGCGGCAGCGCTAGCGAGGACAACCGCCTGATCGACCTTATTTCCCCAACCACTTTCCTGCTTGAAAGAAGTCCACGGCAGATCGACAACCGCTTCACTCGCCTGGATTTTCAGGGAAGCCTTGAAGTTATTATACCCTGTAACAGTACCTTCGTCCGCCGGAGCGATTTCAAGCGCCGGAGCGATACCGGTAGACTTGAAACCGATGCAGATACCGCCCCACGAAGAAATGTCATTGGGACCCTGATCGCCACCGCTCAGATTAAAGCCGACTCCGACAAACGGATATTTGTACGGGCCACCAAGCGTAACCGTTCCACAAACACCACCACACGCATCAATAATCGGATCCATCGCTTCGTCGCTGTAGCCATTACCCTTCTCTACCGGCCACACAATTTTCGAGGAGCCAGGACCGTTATCAGCTGTTTCCTTGTTGTCGTTATAGTCGTACCAATAGCCATAAGTATCGGAACCGTCATCAAAACCGGTCTCCACACGGTATTCGCTATTAGCGCCAACCCAAGTGTCCATGCCAAAAGACATGCTGACAGCAGCGAGAACCGCCGAAGCCACTAAGATTTTCTTGTTCATATTTTTTCTCTCTCTTGTTAATGTGATAAACCCGGAAAGGGTCTTTTGCGAACTAATATATCTTTTTTTCCGGGAAAAAGGGATTTTTTTTTCAAGCACAGCATTTTTTTTACAAAAGTGCTTTTTTTTATAAGAATCCGCCACATCGTTTCCATTTTTTTACAAGCGTTTTTCGGGTCACACGGTTCTTGGCGATAACTCGCCTTAAATTTTTTATACAATAAAAATCGTTCTATTTCGGGAACATTGATTTATTTTTAACCATTATGAAAACTCTATCCAAAGCCCTTTTGTTTCTAGGTTTTACCGCCTTTTCACTCACCTATGCCGGGACTCCGCAGTTTCCTTTCCCCCAAAATAAGGCCTATCCTTACGGGAACACTTTCCAATCGGCAAACACCGACAAAATTTTAAATCATTTTAACACCTGGAAGCAGGCCTGGTACACCGAAGCAGGAACTTTTTACGAAAAATATGCAGGTGCCTCCGAAAACGCAAACGAAAAAATGCCAAGTGGCACAGCACGTATCATTAGCCCGAACGCCCATTCGGAATTGACCGTTTCGGAAGGCATCGCCTACGGGATGCTCCTGATGGTCTATATGTCCAATACTTCTACCGACTACCAGGCGGAATTCGACAAGCTCTGGAAATACTGGAAGTGCTACGGCCAAGGACTCAACGGCAACGGCTGTTCTACCTGGAGCGGTCAAGGTATGGACTGGCAAATCGATAATAACACAAACGATATCTCTGGCGGAAGCGCTAGCGATGCCGACTTTGACGCCGCGCTGGCGCTTATCATGGCTTCCAAGCAGTGGAATAACGCAACATACCTGAACGAAGCAAAACAGCTCATCGCCTGGATAAAATCAAACGACATGGAAAGCGATGGCAGCATTCGCCCGGGCAGCAACTGGAACGAAGCCTTTAACCCGAGCTACTCCTGTGTCGCCGCCTTCGAGCTTTTTTACCAAGTGACAAACGATTCGTTCTGGAAAACGGCGATTTCGACCACGATGTCCCATTTGCGCCAATGCCAAAACGCGGTAACCGGCCTTATGCCCGACTGGTGCGACTGGAACACCCACAAGCCCACCCAGACTAACGCATCTGTTTCCGGAGGTTACCTCGGATTTTACGATGACGCGGCGCGAACCCCCTGGAGAACGGCTTGGGGCTATGCCTGGTATGGAATTTCCCAGGCAAAGGAAGCAAACGATGCGATCATTGGCTGGCTGGATTCGACAACCTACGGCTATGCGGGAATGATTCTTCCTGGCTACAGCATCGACGGGACTTCCGATCAAAGCATCTTTGTTTCATCCACCTATACAGGGGGGCTAGGACTTTCCATGCTCTCGGCGGACAAGCCAAAATCCTACCTTGAAAATTTGTACTACACCTTGATCCATACCGACGGAAAGACATCTCTAACAGCAAGTAACGGAGAAAACTATTTCGCAGCGACACTAAACATACTCTACCTTTTAACCTTGACAGGAAATCTGCCCAATTTTTACGACATGACCGGATTCACGAACTTTACACCGAACCTCGCCAATGTCCTCACGCCAAAAGAACCGGAAGGCACCTTGCAACCGAAAAACGCCGGAGCAGCCATTTCGGGCTTTACAGAATGGGGCGCCTATTCGGACAAATTCACATCCCCAACCCTGGGAACGACAAAGATGTTCCCGGATTCGGGAAGTTCGGCAATCTACCAGCAGGCAGACGGTTCTTACAACATCGCCATGGAAGCGTTTATCGCCTCGGAACCGCCCTATGAAGGCGGCGGAGAAAAATACCCGTTTGCCGGAGTGGCCTGTTCCTTTGATTCCGAGCAAGGCTATTACAACCTGAGCGATCTTGTACGCATTCGCATTACCTACAAGAGCCAAGGCGTCATTCGCTTTGCCCTGCTCGACCAGGAGACATTAAACCAAGACAAGGAAGGCGCGGAACCAGGCATTTATCTGCACCCGACTGAAGACTGGCGAACCATAGACATTGACATTACTTACGATTCCAACAAGGATTTTAACACGCTCCGGTTTGCCGACTGGTCAAATCTCAACGGCGTTATCAGTGCGACCGACGTTCTCAAAGCGGTTCGCGGAGTTAAATTCGACGTAAAGATGCAGAAAGCGGGCTACGCATCTTTCGCCCTCAAGGAAATCAACCTATTCGATGCAAACGGAAACGTCGTATCCGCACTAAACGGGACAAACCCGATTCATGCGCCAAAGATTTCCACCCCAAAAACGCTTTTGAACCAAGAGAACAATGTGGTGTTCTATCAAGCGGCAAGCAATGCGAAACTCAGTGTTTTCGATTTGAACGGAACTCTGCTTTCGGCAAAACCCGTACAAGGCGTTGGACAGATTTCGCTTGCAGAACTTGTTCCGGCAAAAGGCCAGTATATTTTGCGCCTTACATCAAATGGCCGTTCCCAGTTCTTGAAAGTTCACAGATAACCGTTCTTCGGGATTAGGGTAAACCTAGGAGTTTTATGAACAAATTAACCAAGATTCTTTTGGCAGGAGCGCTTGCATACGTCCAGTCCGTTTCCGCAGACGCCTTGTCCGCCAAGCCGCTTCGCGTCGGTCCTGTGCAAAACTACGGAGCTCTGGGAACCAGTGCAGGGAAAGTCGTCAGCCTTTCAAACGGCAAACAGGCGATGCTCCGCGGTATGAGCCTATTCTGGTCCGACGCGACAGGCATCCAGTATTACAAGTCCGATGCCATTTCGTGGGCTGTCCAAAACCTGAACATCGACATCTTCCGTTTTGCCATGGGAATCGAGTATTACGACAGCAATGGCGGAACTAAAAATGCGATGAACGAAGGTTACTCCTACACGACATCTCCCGAAACCTATATTTCAAAAATCGACCAGATGGTTGAAGCGGCTATCGAAAACGATGTCTATATCATCATCGACTGGCACAGCCATCGGGCGGAAAACGAACAAGCCTTGGCGAAGGCATTCTTTAGCCAGATGGCACAAAAATATGCCAACGTTCCCAACGTCATCTTTGAAATCTACAACGAACCGGTCAATACGTCCTGGTCCACCATCCAGTCCTACGCCAACGACATTTCGGCAAGCATCCGCCAATACACGCAGAACCTAATTCTCGTGGGAACTCCAAACTGGTCCCAAATGAGTTCCTATGGCGGAGTCAATGCGACCAATGTCGCCTATGTCTTCCATTTTTATGCCGCAACACATACAGTGAGCAAATTCGGTTCCAGACTGACATCAGCCATGAACAGCGGCAATGCGGTTTTCATTTCGGAATGGGGCACGACAAATGCAGACGGAAACGGCGCTCCAAGCGAGAGCCAATCGGCGCAATGGATTTCCTTTATGGAAGCGAACAAAATCAGCAACTGCAACTGGAGTTTCCGCCAGTACACAAGTTCCGTAGATAACAAGTCCGAACAATCCGCCTTGTTCGCCGGGAGCGACTTTTTAACCAGCCAGGAAGCCTTGAACAACGCCTCTTATACAGCCTCGGGCACAATCGTCAAAAACTACCTGACATCTCACAAAAGCGCCTGGGAAGATTCCCTCATCGCTGGGAACACAAGCGGTTCTTGCCGCATCGAAAACACGACCGTCGCGGAAACAGAAAAAACAGTCGCATTAAAATCGGGGTGCACCTACACGTCCAGCGATGAAACGGTCGCAACCGTTGTCGGTTCAACGCTCAACATCCGCTCGGCAGGTTTTACGATTCTCACGGCAAATGACGGTTCCAAATCCATTGTCACGGTAAACAAGGAGCCGAAGCAGACCGTTTCCGGGCTTTCGGACTTTATATGCCGATTCGGAGGTACCTGTTCCCAAGGCCATTCGATGGTCAACTATACGGGATCAAACGATTTTGAATCCATCCTGACGGTTTCAACGACAACGATCCAAGGCGGAAAGCTCTCTTTCAAATCTCTAAATCCCGAGATTTTCACCGTCAAGCAAGGAACCTGCATCAATTCAAAATACTGTTACAGCTCGCTCAACTCGACGATCACTTTTGTCGAGTTTACCGCAACCCTAGGCGAAGGAAAATTATTGGTAACCGCTCCGGCAGTCACCGGCTATCGCGCATTGAATGACACGATAACCATCACCTTTGCCAAAGGACAGCAGCGCATCCATTCCAAGTTCAAATCCCAGACCATAGCCTTAGGCGCAATCTCCACAGCTAATACGCTTCCTGACACAACCATCGCAAGCGAAAAGATTCCCGTCTCCTATACCTATAACGGCGCAGAATCCTCTCCCTATCTTTCAAAAGTCGGTACGGCCGTCCAAGCGGGTACAGAAAACTCCATCATCCTTATCAAGGCATCCGCTCCGGAAACCGAACGGTACGAAGCCTTCGAAAAATCGATTACGATTGTCATCGGAGACAGCGCTTTGGCAGTTAATAAGGAAGAATATGACATCGCGCCAATTATAGTCAAGGCTCCGGCGATTCCTTTCCGAGTTCAGATGCAAAACAACGGAGTATTGCTGCAAGTTCCACAAAGCGGCCCTGTGGAATGGGGCGTCTATTCCGCAAATGGAAAGAGCATTCTCAACCAGCGGCAAAATCTATCCGCAGGAACCCATTGGATTTCCTTGGAACAAGTTCCCGCCGGGTCCTACTTCTTAAAGGTCCGCCAAGGTAAATTCCAGAATTCATTCCTATGGAACAAGCAATAGCCGATGAAACTTTTATGAAAAACTCGTACTTGAGCTAACCCAAAAAGTTGGACATTTTTAAGTTAAGATAGAAGTGAATGGATGAGCCCGGTTATGCCGGGCTCATTCCTTTTAGACGTCGTTTTATTTATCAGGCCATTATCGTACGATGTCCTTCTTAATCCTGTTTGAAGCGACCATCTATTTGAAGGTGTTCGAATAGAGACATTCCGACTTTGTGACGCCGAAGAAGTTTTCCATCATGGCATTGTCCAGACCGTTCCGAGACTTTTTAGCCAAAATCGCAGGCGCCCTCCCCATAAAAAAAGCCCGCCTTTTCAATCAAAGCGAGCTTAAAAATTTTAACTCAACAAATCGTTATTTTTTCTTCGTCTTGTAATCGACATCTGGACGAAGTTCCAGTCCAATCGTCACAAGCAAGGAAACAATCGGTTCCGCATAGTCCTGCGACAAATCGTAAGCGGCAACGCCCGCATAGCCCTCGGACTTCACCAAATCCGCAAGAGCCTTTACCGAAGGAATCCCCATGAAGACAATCGCATCCATTTCGCTAACGGCGATTTCGGACTTGGTCGTTTCATCAAACGAAACCTTGTAATCCGGCGTATCGAACTTTTTCATCAATTCCTGGTAGGAAAGGATGCCTTCGTTTCCGCTGCCGATGCCCGTTTGCGCTTCACCCAAG
>JBNMGX010000083.1:0-7891 GCA_050872465.1 Hallerella sp. | reverse complement strand
CGTTCGGCAAAAAGATTTGCCGCGCAAAGGTTCCTTCGCCGAGCCAATCTTCAACAAAGTAATGCTTGCGAAATTTGTACGCAATCTTTCCGTCGAAGTAGCGGATTCTTTGAAGCGTTCCGAAGAGGCTGTCGAGCGTCGGGCTTTTAGAGAGCGCGAGAACATGTTCGATAAACGTCACGCAGTCGAGCGAATCCGTGTTGATAAGCGGTTTTACATCAATCGTGTCGAGGTAGCTTTCGCCGATAGGTCCTAGGAGATAAGGCTTTCCCAAAAATTGCGCGGAAAAGAATCGGATTCGATTGGAAAGCCCGCTGACGGATGCGCCTTGCTGGTAGAGTTCCCGCATCCGCAATAGCGAAGCGTAGCCGTTGTTCGTCGCACGGAAAATGCAGGACCAGATGGAATCCAGAGCGTCCTTGCTCTTGTTGTCCGGGATTTTTCCCGTTTTGTTTAGATAAGTTGCGATTGCGAGCGTGTCTCCGTCGATTGTGGGCATGTAGCCGACAAGTCCGTGGGTCTCGTTGATGAATCCCGTCTTGAAGCGGATTTTCCAGGCATATTTCAAATACTGCATCCGCTTGTAACCGCTGCCGGTTCCTGGTCCCGCGAAACTTTGGATGTAAAATTTCCCCTTGGGATGATGCGCCATCTTGGCGAGAAGTTCCGTTTCTGCGGAGGGTTTTACCTTGTTCAATGGCGAAAGCCCGCTGCCGTCAAAAACTTGAAAATCGTCCGGGGAAATTTTCAGCTTCTGTAAAAATTCGCGTTCGGCTTTTTTCCCGTTTTCCACGTTGCCGTCCTGGAATTTTGCCGCGGCGAGATTTCGGAAAAGTGTTTCGGCATGTAGGTTCTGGCTTCTCTGGTTGATTTCGTCGAGCAGGCTGAGGAGCGGCGCACCGGAAATTTCAAAGCTGTAAAGAGCAAGCCCGCTTAGCGCAAGGGGATTTTCCTTGTAGGCGATTCCCGCATCCTGCAAAGCCCGAATAAACGCAATCTGAAAATATCTGTTGGGATTTCGGACGGGAATGGCGATGCTCGCTTCGCCGGAGTTTATTCCGATGGTCCCCGAAATTCGGATGACGGAAGAATCCGCATCGAGCGAATAGACGTAGCGTCGCCTCGAACCTTTTCCTGTCGTTAACTTGTTTACAATCCGAACGTAACCGATGTCCGGTTCGACCGTAACGCTTGCCGTATCGCTGATTTTTTTCCCCGGAACGATTTTGATTAGGGCGCAGTTGTCGTTGAAGAGGAGCGGCGTAACTTCTGCGCCGTACCAGGCGTCGTAATAGTTGTCCCGCCAATGTTCCGGTTTGCGCGGTCCCGAAAAGAAGTTCGTGTCGAGTTCGATTTTCGCGTCGAGCGTGTCGATGCCTTTTTGCCGGATGGAGTCGGCGAGGACGCGCAGCAGGTAAAAAGGTTCCGAGTAATACCTGCCGGAAATGTTCGGGTCGCCTTCGCCTCTCAGCCGGAGAATGCCGTGAAAGGTTTTCCCGGAAACGCTTCCTTCGAGAAAGAGCTTTGTCCGTGGGCTGTAATCCAGCGGAAAGTAGTCGAGAGCGGTTGCCGTCGTAAGGGTTTTGAGCGTGCTTGCCGGCGTAAAGAAGGAATCCGCCTGGAATTCGGCGATTTGATTTCCCGATTTGACCGAGCGGATGGATATTCCGAATTTCGCACCGGGAACCATGGAATCGACAATCGTCCTGTAATCCTTGACCGAGAGAATCCTTTGTGGCGTAAAGGCGAATGCGCTCGAAAACGTTTCTGCGACGAGAAAGAGTGCTCCGAAAAATTTCATCTTGCGCCTTGGATTTGGAGCGGAATTTTTGCCAGAAGTTCCAGATCTTTCCAGTAGCCGGGATAGGTTTTTTCGACGCAAAGCGGGTCGAGGATTCGGATGCGTTCCGTTTCCGGAATTCCGAACGCGGCAAGGCTCAGGCACATCGCCATTCGGTGATCGTTATAAGTTTCGAAAGTCGCCGGGAGAATTTTCGCTGGTGGCGTAATCGCGAGGGAGTCGTCGGTTTCCGTGACTTTCGCTCCGGTCTTTCGCAGTTCGGTTGCCATCGCCTGGATGCGATCCGTCTCCTTGACTTTCCAGCTTCTGATTCCGCGGAGCGTGCTTTTGCCGTCTGCAAAAAGACAGAGAACGGCGACGGTCATCGCGGCGTCAGGAATCGCGGAGAGATCCATGTCGATTGCTTTCAGCGGGAACGTTCCTTTCGAACATTCGACAAAGCCGTTTCCGAAAGAAATGTTCGCCCCCATTTTTTCGAGGACTTCGGTGAAATGGATGTCTCCCTGGATGCTTTCCCGGTCGATTCCGTATAAACGAACCGGCCCGTCGGAAATGGCCGCAGCGGCAAGTGCGTATGTCGCCGAGGAGGCGTCGCCTTCGACCGTATATTCTCCCGGAGAGCGGTATCCCGAATTTTTAACGGTAAACTCCCGGAAATCGCGGTTTTCGGTTTGCGCTCCGAACTCTTCCATCATCTTCAATGTCATCGAAACATACGGCTTGGAAATCAATTCCCCATCGACGACTATCGTGAGAGGCTTTTCCATGCAGGGTGCAGCGAGAAGAATCGCGGTCAGGTATTGGCTCGAAATGTCTCCGCGGATGTGGAGCGTTCCGCCGGAGAGACCGTTTGCGTGCAAGGCTATCGGGGGAAAGCCCGGATTTTCCAGATAGTCGATTTGCGCCCCGATCTGTTCGAGAGCCGTGACTAAATCGCGGATCGGACGTTCCTTCATGCGGGCGATTCCCGAAAGTGTAAACTCGCCGTGTCCAAGAGCCGCCGCCGCAGTCAAAAACCGGATGGACGTTCCCGAGTTTCCCACGAAAAGCTCGGCATTTTTTGAAGAAAATTTTCCGTTACCGCCGATGACCGCTTCCGTGTGATCCTCTGAAAATCGGAGGCTCGGCACGCCCAGTTTCTCGAGCGATTCCGCCATATACCGCGTATCGTCACTCCACAAGAGACGGTGCAACCGGGTTTCTCCTTTCGCGAGAGCGGCGAGAAGAAGTGCGCGGTTTGTGATGCTCTTGGAACCCGGGATGCGAAGCGATCCTTGGATTTTTCGCAAGGCGGGAATTTCCAAAAAAGTTTTGCTTTGTGCGGACAAATTCATATTTTCAAATTTAGATTAAAAGGAAACGAGGATTGAAAATGGACAAGGAAATTAGCGAATACGTTTTCCCGGTGCGGTTTTCCGACTGCGATTCGACAAGCCGTCTGCGCGTGTCTTCTTTTTTCGACTTTATGGAAGAGACCGCGATTCTCGATGCGGAAAGGAACGGATTCGGCATCTGGAAAATGGTCGAGAACGGCTATACGACGGTGATTTCCCGGATCAAGCTTCGGATAAACCATGTTCCCGTCTGGGGCGAGAAACTGCGGGTCTCGACGTGGACAAAATCCATCTACAAGCACAAGGTGGCGATTCGGGACTATTCCATCCGGGATGAACGGGGAAGCGTTATTGCGGAAGCGACTTCTTCGTGGCTCCTGGTGAACCTGCGGACGGGTCGCGCGGAGGATCCGGAGAGCGCGCCTTTCCTCCCCACGCTCTATCCCGAAAAAAATGCGATTTCCGAAAACCTGGAACTTTTGCCTCTGCGGGAAAATCCCCGGGTCGTACTTTCGAAGAAGGCCTGCTATTCCGATCTGGATATGAACCGTCACGTCAATAACTGTCGTTACGCGGACTGGGTTCTCGATGCGCTTTTCCTCGATCCCGCCTTTAAGAAGTTCGGAATCCGCTCGCTCCAGATGAACTACCTGTCGGAGATTTCCGCTGGCGAAGAAATTCACTTGGTGCGCTTTAACAATTCGAATCATCACGCATACATCTTCGGCGTGAACGCGCAGGATTCTTCCAAAGTGCATTTTCAGGCGAGGGTCGGTTTTTCCGCATAGATATTCCGCTTGCATTTATGTAAGTTTGTTCTTATGAAAGGAATTGTTCTCGCCGGAGGCTCCGGTACAAGGCTTTATCCGCTGACGCTTGTCACAAGCAAGCAGCTTTTGCCGGTTTACGACAAGCCGATGATTTACTACCCGCTATCGACCTTGATGCTTGCGGGCATTCGCGATATTCTGATAATTTCCACACCGACGGACTTGCCGAACTTTGAGCGGCTTCTCGGCGACGGCTCCTCGATGGGCGTGCACCTTTCCTACAAGGTCCAGCCGAATCCGAACGGACTTGCGGAAGCTTTTGTTCTCGGCGAGGAATTTATCGGCGACGATTCCTGCGCGATGATTCTCGGGGACAACATCTTTTACGGTAACGGGATGACGCCCCTTTTGAAAAGCGCCGTGGAAAATGCGGAAAAAAATCACCGGGCGAGCGTCTTCGGCTACTATGTCGAGGACCCGGAACGTTTTGGCGTCGTGGAATTCGACGGTTCGGGCAAGGTCGTCTCGATTGAGGAAAAGCCCAAGGCTCCCAAGAGCAACTATGCGGTGACCGGGCTTTATTTTTACGACAACCGCGTCGTGAAATTTGCAAAGGGCATGAAGCCTTCGGAACGCGGGGAACTGGAAATTACCGACCTGAACCAGCTCTTTCTGGAAGCGGATGCGTTGGACGTAAAGCTTCTCGGACGGGGATTCGCCTGGCTCGACACGGGCACGATGGACAGCTTGATGGAAGCGAGCGATTTCGTGCAGATGGTGGAAAAACGCCAGGGCATCAAAATCTCCGCTGTGGAGGAAATCGCTTACATCAACGGCTGGATCGACCGGGAAACGCTCTCGGCTTCGGCGAGAAAATATGGGAAATCCACTTACGGTGCGCATCTGCAAAAAGTCGCCGAAGGAAAGATTCGCTATTAGGAAAAGGAAAAATCGATGACGACGAAAACAATTGTGGTGACCGGCGGCGCCGGATTTATCGGCGGGAATTTTGTCCACTATATGCTGAAAGCACATCCGGATTACCGGATTGTCTGCCTGGACGCCCTGACATACGCGGGGAACCTGGAAACGCTTGAATCCGCGATGAAAAATCCGAATTTCCGGTTTGTAAAGCTGGATATTACGGACCGGGAAGGAGTCGAGAAGCTTTTTGAATCCGAACGTCCGGATGCGGTGGTGAACTTCGCCGCCGAAAGCCATGTGGATCGCTCGATTGAAAATCCGGGCGTGTTCATTTCGACGAATGTGCTCGGAACGGGCGTTCTGCTGGACGCTAGCCGCAAGTACAAGGTTGGACGCTATCACCAGGTTTCGACCGACGAGGTCTATGGGGATCTGCCGCTCGACCGCCCGGACCTTTTCTTTACCGAGACGACGCCGCTTCACACGTCTAGTCCCTATTCGGCGAGCAAAGCCGGCGCGGATTTGCTAACGCTCGCCTACCATCGCACATTCGGGCTGCCGGTGACCATATCCCGCTGCTCGAACAATTACGGTCCCTACCATTTTCCCGAAAAGCTCATCCCGCTGATGATTGCGAACGCTCTCGCGGACAAGCCTCTCCCCGTCTATGGAAACGGGATGAACGTCCGCGACTGGCTCTATGTCGAGGACCATTGCCGCGCTATCGACCTGATTCTCGAGAAAGGGCGTGTCGGCGGAGTCTATAATGTCGGCGGGCACAACGAAATGCACAACATTGACATTGTGAAGCTCATTTTGCAGGCTCTCGGAAAGCCGGAAAGTCTCATCCATTTTGTGAAGGACCGCGCCGGGCACGACTTGCGCTACGCAATCGACCCGACGAAAATCCACCGGGAACTCGGCTGGCTTCCCGAAACGAAATTCGCGGACGGCATCAAGAAGACAATCCAGTGGTTCCTCGACAACAAGCCGTGGTGGGAACATATCGTAAACGGCGAATACAGAAATTATTACAAGACGATGTATGGAGACAAGTTCTAATGGGAAAGTTCCATTTTATCGATACGGAAATCGCGGATGTGAAGATCATCGAACCGACCGTTTTTGGCGACGCTCGCGGTTACTTTATGGAAACGTATAGCGAGAGGGAATTTTCCGAAGCGGGAATCTCGGCGAAGTTTGTACAGGACAACGAATCGCGTTCCAGGAAAGGCGTGCTTCGGGGGTTGCATTTCCAGAAAAAGAATCCGCAGGGAAAGCTTGTCCGGGTGATCGAGGGCGAAGTCTTTGACGTGGCGGTTGATCTGCGACGGGCTAGCGGAACCTTTGGCAAATGGGTCGGTGTGACGCTTTCTGCCGAAAATAAAAGGCAGTTCTACATTCCCGAAGGTTTTGCGCATGGCTTTGTCGTCTTGAGCGATACCGCTTCGTTTGTGTACAAATGTACGCGCCTTTACGCTCCGGGCGACGAGGGCGGACTTTTGTGGAACGATCCGCAGGTCGGAATCCGCTGGCCGGTCGGGGAAAACTTCAAACCTATTCTGAGCGAAAAGGACACGAAGAACCCGACACTCGATAAACTGGGCTTTTCTTTCTAGGCTTGAAAATTTTATCTTTCGCCCGATGAAAAAAATCCTTGTGCTCTGTACCGGAAATGTCTGCCGAAGCCCGACAGCGGAATATCTGCTGCGGAAAAGCCTCGACGCGGCAAACTATTCCGTCGAAAGCGCGGGGATAGGCGCGGTCGTAAATTCCGCTCCGGAAGCCTTGGCGGTAAAGGTTGCGCTCGAACATCGGCTGGATATTTCGGGTCACCGCTCGCGACAGGTGACGATGGATATGCTCCGGTGGGCGGATCTGGTACTTGTCATGGAAAGAAATCGAAAGCTCTGCCTTCTCGAACGCTACCCGTGGCTCGATGGAAAAATCTTCCGGTATGGAGAACCGATGAAAGTCGATGTGCCCGATCCGCACGGACGACCGGAAAGCGCCTTTGTCATGGCTTGGAACTTTATCGAAAAACTGACCCCCTACTGGGTGGAAAAAATTTCCCGTCTTTGAGGAAAAAATGACCGTTTCGACTGAAAAGAAAAATTCTCCGAATGCACAGGCAAATCCCTGGGTGGATCTGCTGAAGGAAATCTGGACAAACAAGCTCCTGGTCTCGGCGGCCCTGGTTCTTTCGGCGGTTGTCGGGGTTTTTGTCGCGCAATGGATGCGACCTGTTTACGAAGCGAACGCGCTGATGCAGGTCAAGGTGAAGAGCGGCTCCCTTTCGGCGATGCTCGGCGATGTCGGAGCGCTCCTCGGCGTGGGCGGAGGCTCGGCGGAGACGGAAACCCAGCTGATGCAGAGCCGGCGCATCTTGGAAGAGGTTATCGATTCGCTGGGGCTTCGGTACAAGGCTTTGCCGACAAGTGCCGTCGATCGGATTTTGCATCGCGAGGGGCGTGTCGATGTCCGGTATCTTTATCTGCCGGATTCCACCGTGCTTCCGAAAGAGCGTCTGGGAATGCCGTGGACGCTTGTCGCAGAGGATTCGACGCATTTTACCGTCTATGACGATTTGGACAAAAAGGTCCTTTCCGGGATTCCGGGCGAGATGGCTGCGGTTCCTTACGAAACGGATTCCGTGAAAATCCTGGTTTCCCTGATGCGGGCGACTTCCGGCCAGAAATTCGAACTTTCCGCTTCGACGATGATTTCTGCGGTCAAGGCTGTGACGGGGAAGCTGTCGATTTCCGAGATGGGAAAGAAGACGGGACTTCTGTCTGTCGCCTACCAGGACGAATATGTCGATCGGGCGGTTCTTGTCGTCGATACGCTGACCGCCGCCTATCTGCGGTTGAACGGAGAATTCGGTTCGTTCGACATGAAGAATACGCTCGCTCTTCTCGAAGAACAGCTCCCCTCGGCGCGTCGGGTTTTGGTCAGCCTTGTCGCGGAACTGAACTCCTATCGGGAAAAAATCGGATCGGCGGATATCGCCGCGGAAACGCGGATTACGCTGGAATCGCAGATGCGCTTGCAACAGCAAGTCG